>CALVKP010000035.1 GCA_944332735.1 uncultured Bacilli bacterium
ATTAGATGGAAAATTCATGAATATGTTACTAGCTCCAAAAAAAGATAAATAAGGAGGATTAAGTTATGGCAAAGAAAATTAAAAAGAAAACACACAAAGGAATTGCAAAAGCTTTAAAAATTAGACCTGGTGGAACGATTAAAATTGGTAAAGGTGGTTCACGTCACAATACTGGTAAAAAAAGTTCTAAATTTAATAGAGATAGACGTAAAGGGCAAAGCTTAAGTAAATCTGATTATAACAGAATTAAAAAAGTAATTAAGTAATAAAAGAAGGAGGATATATTATGGCAAGAGTAAAAGGTGGTACGATTAGTCGTGCACGTCATAAAAAAGTAATGAAACAAGCCAAAGGATATTTTGGTAGTAAACACAGATTATACCGTTCAGCAAATGAACAAGTAATGCATTCATTAAAATATGCATATAGAGATAGAAGACAAAAGAAAAGAGATTTTAGAAAGTTATGGATTACACGTATTAATGCAGCATGCCGTATGAATAACATTAGTTATTCTAAATTCATTAATGGTTTAAATATTGCAGGTGTTGTTGTAAACCGTAAGATGTTAAGTAAAATTGCAATTGATAATCCACAAGCATTTACAAATTTAGTAGAAGTTGCAAAAGCAGCATTAAATGGAGATACAAAAGCAATTGCAAAAGCTTCTAAAACAGTAAAAACAGAAACAAAAAAAGAAGAGAAAAAAGAAACTAAGAAAGAAACAAAAGAAGCAAAGAAAGAAGAAACAAAAGATCTATCAAAAATGACAGTTGCTGAATTAAAAAAATTAGCAAAATCTAAAAATGTTGAAGGATATTCAACAATGAAAAAAGCTGAATTACTTGATGCATTAAAATAATGCATCTTTTTTTCTCCATTTATTTATGCTATGATAATATTGAGTGTGATAAATATGAAAGAACAATTAGATTTAATATTAAAAAAAATCATAGAAGGAGCTCAAGATGGTTTATTACCAACTACATTTGGAGGAATTCATGTACAGTTTAGTACAGATATAGAAGGAAAGGTAATATTTCAAAGTGATAGCGCATATACTTTAAAGATTACTGATTATGCATCTTTTTTAGCTACTTTAGAAAAGTATATAACTACTTTATTAAACAGTCATCATAAATGGTTAGATGTACCTAGTAAGATTGTGAATCAGACTATTACAAAAGATACAATTAGAGATTATATTTCTTGTTTATTTTTATATATGACACCATGGGACTTTCAACATCCAAATGAATTTGTAAATAGATATAGTTCTTTTTTAAAAGATCAGACATGGATAGAACCACAAGAATATGATTTACCATCTTTTGATTGTAAATTACAAATTCATAGAGAAGAACAAGATTATGGACAAGAAACCCCATATGCATTGATTCCGACTCTCGTAAAAGAAATCAATGGTAAAATGTGTAAATATGTACTTCCATACTTACGTTACGGTATTACCCATGAAAATGATGAAATACAATGTTATTTATATGCAATACAAGATCATAAACAAATAGCTTCATCTCCTGAAGAAGAAAAATTTCAGAAGAAAATGCGTCGAAAATTATATCAATTAAGTGCAGGATTACCAGAAGCATATTCCGATACAGTGAATTCTTTTGCATTCTCCATGAACGTATTATTAGCAGAATTAGAAAAAATAGGAGTTTCCCAACTAATTGTTGCAAAGTCACAACCATTAAAAACAATGGTAAAAGAAAATGTTTTTACAAAACAACAAATTCCTGAAGGAATGTCAAAAAGTAAATTACAAGCAATGGGATATGTATTTGATGTTGATCGTATTATTGAAAATGTAACTACCAAATTTTTATTAACAGCACAACGTTGTACTGTACAAAATCCTAATTATGATTATTTAGATATAAATGAAGGTTATGTTATTTTAAATAATCGTTATTTAAATCAAGAAATCAATAATGATTGTATTCGTGATATTTATCACTCAATTACAGAAAGTCATGAAAAACAACATATATAGGAGTATATATGAAAAAATTATATATAGATTTTGATGGTGTTATTTTAGATACCATTCCTATTATTTTTAAACGTTTAAAAAAAGAAAATATTGATGTAACAGAAGAAGAATCATTATATCAATTTTATGAAAATTTAGAATGGAAATCATTAATAAAAGAAGCACCACAGATTCATCATTCCATATCTGCTATCAAAAAAATACTCGCTTCTAAACAATTTGATGTCGCTATTTTAACACATGTAAATTCACAAAGTGAGATTCTAGAAAAAGTAGCTTATTTAAAAAGAAAATTACCAGGAATTACAATTATATCCGTTCCTAAACAATTACATAAAACAGATATGGTAAATCCGAAAGATGCGATATTAATTGATGATTTTACAGGTAATCTCATTGATTGGGATGAAAGAGGAGGAATTGCTATCAAATTTTCTTTAACTTATAAAGATCGAGGATTTTCTGTGATTGATCGACTAGATAAAATTTTAAGCATGAATTGGAAATAGAAAAGGTGAACATATGATACAAGTTTATAATCCAACATTAAAAATCCAAGAATTAAAAAAACTAAAAGAAAACAACATGATTGAATCAACAGACTTAATAGATATAAAAGGAATGTCATTTAAAATGTTAGCAATGACAAAAGAAGCAGAAATTTCTCCATATTTACCAGGATATATTCTAACAAATGATGGAGAGATTTTACCAATTGTAAATGGCGATACTCATTTAAATGTAGCTGATAAATATATTGAAAAATATTTTCAAAGAAAAAGAAAGAAAAATGAATTCTATTTAGATTTATTATTAAAAACAGATGCTGTTATGTATATTGGCGGACGTTTATTAGAAGATGGATCAATTGATACATCACAAAAAGAAGGTTTTCTTCTTTTAAAGAAAGCTCCATATCTTTATTCAGAACAATTATTAGATAATCTTCAAAGATTAGAACAAGGATTGATAGAACACGGAATGATACTAAATTATTTAGGCCCTAGTTCCTCATCTTACGAATCACCATTTGGTACGGATTTTAAAAACAAAATAAGATAAAGGAGAACATACTTATATGACAGATAATGAATTTGTTTCTATTCATGGAAATATATTTTATATGAATGAAGAAGTAATTGATAGAAGATATTGTTCTTGTCGTGAAATCGGCTATTTAATCGTGCCAGACGGTAGATTAATTGTAATACCAAAAGAACAACATCATGGACAAATATTTTTAGAATATTTGTCTAAATATTTAGAGCAACCGATAGAAGAAATTAGAAAAATACACCATATATTTTCTGATAATGGTCTTTGCTATTTATCGTTATTAGAACGATATCAATTAATACCATACTTTAGAATTGGATTAAATCCTATATACCCAATCTATCAACACTGTATTTGTGAACAAAGTACAATGTATGATATGAAAGGAATATTACATATTCCCCAAGAATTAGAACAAATCACAAAAGAACAGATATTAACCAGTCAATCATTAATAGAAACGAACCTTAATTTTCAAGGAAAAGAAAAATATCCTATGTATATTGGTAATACAAATTTACCTCATATTACATATAATAGTATTGAGTTCTTAGAAATAATAAATCAATTATTACAAGAAAAGAAATTACAAAAATAATTTCATAATTATATATGAGTATGGACACTTAGCTTAGGCTAGGTGTTTTTTTTGTTGTAAGAAAAATGAAAATATGTTAAAATGTAAACAGTAGGAGACTAGGTGATAGATATGAGAAATAATAAACGTGTTAGCTATCAGTTACCATGGGGGGGGGGGATTTAAGGAATAATACCCTATATTTCTCATACTATTTTAACGATTTAATTTATTTTAAAATATTTCAAAAGTTGTTTTCATAGTGGAAGCAACTTTTTTGCGCTTAGCAAATAAAGTAAAAATATGTAGTGTAAAACACCTGGAAACCCTATATAAATCAACGAATAATTGTAATAAGATGAAAGAAAGGTAAGGAGTAGTAATATGAGAAAAATAGAAAGAAAAAGAATGAATTCAGAACATAAGAAATATTTTCTAGTTGGTAGTTTATGCCTTGCCATGTTTTTAATGTTAGGAATTGGATATGCAGTATTAAGTCAACAATTAGATATCAATGGAACAGCCCAGATTACATCTAACTGGAACAGCAGAAGCACAAATACAAAGCCATACTTTTAACATCGGAAGTATACAATGGTTAAATGCGAGTGGAAATGATAGTATAGAAAAGAACATCGCAGGAGAAAAGATGTACCAGTGGACAGGGAATGTAGGACTCGTGAATGTTAGTGATGTACTAAGAGCCAGTACGAATATCGCTTGTACATCAGCAACAGATCAAATGAATAAAGTAACGCAAGATATACCAGAAATCA
>CALVKP010000036.1 GCA_944332735.1 uncultured Bacilli bacterium
TTATATCATTTTTCTTGCATAAAAACTATTCCCAAATAGTAACAAAAGTATTATAATGTATGTAGTGATTGATTCATACATCAATTACCTTTGGCAAAAGTTGTAGATAACTTCCTCAACGGCACCACTTTGGAAATCCGTTCGAAGTATTCGAACTTTTGGTATTAGAATCAATCAGAAATGATTGTTTTTTTTTATAACACATTATTATGTCCTCAATTTTCTATTTAATTATATAGAAAATTGTATTCCAATTTCTTTTTCTTTTTGATAAAATTTATATAGTGCTTTAAACCTTATCAAAAAAACATATAAACTTGGTGGTGATGAGATGAATAAAAATGAATATAATGTGTATATAGATGAATCTGGAGATGAAGGAATCAATAAAGGATCTAAATATTTTATTTTGACTGCGATCATTGTAAATAAGCAAAAAGATCTAGAAATATCTAGAGCGGTAGATTTAATAAAAGAAAATTTAGAGATGTCAAGAAAAACTCAACTTCATTGGAAGTTATTAAAAGGTATGCCAAATAAGAGAATGATTATGAATATAATAAGTGAACTTGATATAACAATAATTAATGTCATTATAGATACTAAATCCATTCAATTTATTCCATCAAATAACATTTATCATTTTTTTAGTGGCTATTTATATGAAAGAATATGTTGGTATATGAATGATAATAATGGTGTAGCCACTATTAATATAAGTGCTAGAGGAAATTTATCAAAAGAAAAGCTTAGTAATTACTTAAATAGTAAAAACCATAAAAAATTTAACATTAATACGAATTGTATAAAACAAATAAAGATAATTCCTAACGAGAGGAAAAAACTTCTACAACTAGCAGATTGTTGCTGTAGTGCATTGTTCCAAGCACTTAAATATAATAATAATATTCATTTTGATTATATAAAAAGAATACAACACAGGTTATATTCTAAAGGTAATAATTTGTTAAGTTATGGGTTAAAATTGGTTCCCTATGATAGTAATGCGATAGAACTTAAGAATTTAGTGAATTATTTAATATCAACAAAAAAGTGAGCTTTCCCCTGACTGAAGGACCCCACAAGGCAAGCTTGCTGGTGTGAATTCATCGCACCCTTCAGTAACTCAGCGAACTACTCACTCACTGACTAAATATTATCAAAAAAATAATATCTTGTCAATTATATTATATGTAGAAAATTTAAAAATCATACAAGAAATGTTTATATTTTGAAAAATGATATTATTGCTTTAATTAACAGTTGATCTAAAATTATCATTATAAAATTGTTGTATGCCCTCTCTTAGGACATTATAAAGAAATAAACCGTTGAAATTCAACGGTTTTTATTTTTTTACTTCGTGTAATAATTTAATAAATTGACTATCTGATATATGGTATTCATTAAATTGACCCATAAATTTAATATATAATATTTGTGGTTCTAATGAGATATTTTTTTTAATAAATTCTTTCATATGATTATTTTCTTGAATATATTCAAGAAAATATATAATTGCTTGTTGAATCGGACTAATGGTTATTTCTCTTGGTTTTTTATGGTTTAACAATACTGTTTGATAAACATGATAATAACCATCTGAAGAAATATTATAATTTTTTATTTTTCGCATCTTCTCATCATATACAGAAATAGTAATTTCATTATGATCTTGTATTTGATCTAAATATGCTAATAACAGAAGTAGATTCATACCTGTATTCATACCACGAATCAACCATATATTTAATTTTTTATATTTATGTTGAAATAATGGTTTTAATGGTTTAATAATATCTTTCTCATACTCTTTTATACTAATTTTAAGGCTTTCTGAACGTTTTTTTATAAAAGAATGAGAAAATATATCAGAAGATAACTTTCCTTCTGTAACTAACTCTAAAAACAAAATAACAAGGCCATTTTGTTTTTTATAATTCGTTATAAATTGATATAATTCATCATCCAAAACAATATTTAACTCATCCATCTTTATCACCCATTATAAAAAAAGAAAGTCACCTTTCTATTTTTGAATCATATTCAATAAATTAATTTTAAAAATATCTTTATCAGCATGTTCCTTAGATACCATAATTCCCTTATAAGTTTCAAGTTCAGATTGATGTCCCTCACTTAAAATATCAACAGGCTTAATATAATCTAACATAATAATTTTTTCATTCTCATAAACATGGTATACAAGCACAATATCTCCATGTACTTTAGAAAATAAAGCATCTGTTGGAAGTTTTAACTCATATGTTTTCATTTTCTTCTGAGCATTTGTAGATACTAACTTACCAAGTAATTTTCCTTCTTTTAATTGAGGGTAATATTCAAAATATAATTTTTTAAAAGCAAGCATATTGTACTTTTTTAAAGAACGCTCTAACTTTTTAAATTCATTCTCATCTGTATAATCAAAAATATAAAACTCTTTCACAATGATTACCCTCCCTTCTAGCATTATAGTCTATTTTTATTATAACCTTTTAAAAAAAACTTGTCAACGAAATCAGCAAGAAAAAAGCTATCGGATGATAGCTTTCTGTCTTATCTTGTTTTTTGATTTGTGTCTTGTTCTGCTTGAGCTTGTTGTTGCGCTTGTTCAGCATAATAATCTTTATTCATTTCATATTCAGCAAGTGCAGTTCCCCATCCAGCAGCCCATGCATCTTCAAATCCAGCATATTCAGTTGGACATGCAGCACATGACGCACCAGTTGTATTTGCTCCTGCTGCATAAGCAGCTTGAACTCCTGCATTATATACATCATTCCATGAATAAGTAGGTGTTGATGGTTGAGATTGTTCTGGAGTCGAAGGTTGTTGTTCTGGAAGTGATGGAGTTTCAATTTCTTCTCCTTCTACAGGGCCATCAGTTACTTCACCTACATTGTGATCTTTAATATCCTTCGCATTATCCCATCCATTTTGCCATTCAATTGCGAAATCTTTATATTTTTCAGGAACACTATCTCTAGAAGCACCACTTTCAAATGCTGCAAATCCAGCATTATATGCTTCTTCAGCCATTTTTTGATAATCAACTTGATCCTGTTGTTCTTGTTGTTCCTCTTTTTCTTGATTTGCTTGGAATTGTTTATATCCTTCGTTATAAGCATTTTGGCAATTAGCTAAATCTCCACTAAGTTGTTGACCTTCTAAACCTAATTGGTAGGCAATCTTATTATATTCTACTCCACGATTATAACCTGTCTTATAACCATTTTGTTCTGCTTCACTAATACCACCAGGTACATTCATAAGTGAACCAGTTCTATCACCATTCGCCATAGCATCATTTAATCCAGTCTCATAATACTTAGCAGCATCTTCTTGCATTTCTTGTTTTTCTTCTTCAATTTGTTGTGTTACTTCTTCTTCTGTTGGAAGATTACTTCCTTCTCCCATTACAGTTCCTGAAGCAAGTACATATGCATTTCCATTAGCATCATATTGAAGTGATTCACCAGGTTGTAAATCAATACCACCTTTTTCTGCCATTAAAGCATCAATCTTAGCTTGTGTAAAATCAGGGTTAGTAATTACTTTTAAATCTCCCATTTTTTTACTAGTAAGTTCTACTAAATCTTCCCATTCAGCATCATCTTTATATTTTTTATCTTCAATACCTTCTTTGATTTCTTGTTTATTTGCTTTTACTTCTTTAAAGAATCCTTCAAAATCTACTTTACGATCCATACGATTTACAGTAACATCACTATCTTCTGTTCTAACATTACCATGCCAATATGCATTATATGCATCTTGATCAATTTCTTGACAAGATGGTAAATCGTAGAAAATATTAGCAAATCTAGATTCATCGAAACCAACAGTTTGGAAACTTAAACCATCAAATTGCATACGGTTTACAAAACCATACATTTGAGCTTGCATAACACTCATAACAGCGTCATTAGTTGGTAAATCTGAACGATTTTCCATAGCTGTAATCCATTTATCTAACAATGCTTTTGCTTGTGTTTTCTTAGCTTCTGGTTGTGCATCATTATAAGCGATAATATCATCTTGTAATCCATTTAACATCGTTGCAAGATCTTGATTTGCAATAAATTTTGTATAATCAACTTTACTATTTTCACTATTCGTTAATGACATCGCATCGGCAACTGTAAATGTATAAAGTTCATTCATCACTTCATCATAACGTTGTGCAGATGATTCATCGTGTTGAATTTGTGCTTTACGCCATTCATCATATTCATTACTTCCAAGATTTAACGCTTCTGTTAACATAAGTGCATCTTCTGCTGTAATTGGTTTATATTCACCAGTTTCAACATTATAATAACTAGTAAATCCAGCAGCTGATAATTCTTTTGCCATACTAGATGCAGCATCTGTTAATTGATTTAAATCATTTGGATTGAAGTTTGTTCCATCTTTTACAGCTAATTTCTCATACTCAGAGGAACTTTCCTTTTTTGTTTCAGTCATTGGTGTAGCATCTTGTTGTGGTTGTGGTTGGAAAGCCGCCTGCATTCCTTGGTATCCAGCAATAGCTACTAGACCTCCTAATACTGCATTTCTCAAATTCTTAGTATTGAAAATTTTACCACTTTTTTGTTTTTCTAATGTTTGTGAATGAACTGGTTGTTGTTCACTATTTTCTAAAGCAGTTTGTTTTAATTCAACAATAGGAGTATCTTGATGATTTTTCAAAATATCTTCTGCAGATATTTCTTGGTTCTTTAATTTCAACATTTCATCAGAAACTTTTTTAATATAATCTGTTGGAATTTCCATATTCATAATATTATCTGATACTAATTGAATTAATTTTTCTAGTTTATCACTATCTTGACTACTTAATAACCTCAATTATTCTTTTTCAAAATCTTTTAAATTCATAATCAATTCCTCCTATTATTTTTCTTTTTTATTTCCTGTCATTTTATATCCATCGTTGATTAAAGATTGATCATTATAATAGCTCCATTTTGTCTTAACAGAACCACTTGTATATTTACATGATTTTGTTCTGTAGTAAGTTGTATAAATTGGGGTTTTTACAGTTACATCACGATAAACGTTTTCTGTTACTGTTTTTGTTTGGTAACCAGTTAATACTTTTCTTGTATTATATACTGCTTCTTCTTTTGTACCAGTTGCTAAACATGTATAAACATTTTGTTTTACTGGAACTTGTGTTGCAGTTCTTTGATATACACGATATAACATCGTTACCTTACCACTACAATTTACAGTACAATCTTCTGTTTGTGCAGAGTTTGGGACAACAACATAACGAGTTGTGGCAGTATCAGTTGGAACATATGCTAATTTATCAGTTCTTACATAACTCCAAGCTGAATATTCTGTTCTATATTGTCCTGTATCTGATAATATATACCCATATTGTTTACAGTAATCTTTCTTTACTGTTCCAACATAGTATCTCTCATCTTTATAAATTGGTTTTGTTGTATCTAATACTGTTTTTGTCTTTGTACCAACTAAACGTCTTTCAGTAGATGTTTTATATCCAGTCACTTCTGTTTTTTGTTGTACTTTTTGCGTTGCAGTTGAATATTTTGGATCAATTGTCCATTTAGACCAATTGCTACTCCAATCTGAACATGTACCATTTACAATTTTCTTATATTCATAAATATATTCTTTCCCTGGAGGTGGTGTTGGTGTCTCTGTAGGTGGTGTTACTTCAGGCTCATCAGGTGTTTGTGATGGCGTTTTAGATGGTGTTTTACTTGGCGATTTACTTGGTGTTGCAGCACGTGAATTTGTTGGAATAATTGTAGGGCTCTTAATATCTTGTGTATTCTTTTCACAGATTGTCGTCTTACAATAATCATAACATCCCATATAAACTAAAATATAATTTTCTTGTTCACTACATTTTAAATTTACTTTCATGACATATTCGTTATCTTTTTTCGTTACTTCTACATATGACTCATCTTCATCACATAATTTTCCACTACTATCTTTAATTGGTAAAACTAGGTGTTCATCATACATTTTACCCAATGTCATAGAAGCCTTTTCACCAACTACTTGTGGCAATCTTTCATTGGTATAATATCCTTTGGCTGCATCTTTCATAATTAAAATATTTTCCACAAAGATACGATCATATAATGGCTGTACCGTATCCTTTACGAATTGTTTTGATGGGAATAACCACATCAATAAAAAGACAAATAAAACTACAAATAAAACCTGTAGAATTACATCTTTCAATGAAAAGCTATCTCTTCGTTCATTATACATACTTAACTCCCCCTTTA
>CALVKP010000037.1 GCA_944332735.1 uncultured Bacilli bacterium
AAAGAACTGCTCGTACTATGAAAGAAAATTATCCAGAAGAGATGATTGAAAGAGCAGTAAAAGGAATGCTTCCAAAAGGAAGATTAGGACGTCAAATGTATAAGAAATTATTTGTATATGCTGGTAGCGAACATCCACATCAAGCTCAAAAACCAGTAGAATTAAAGGAAAGTAAATAGGAGGGTTTTAAATGGCAAAAGATAAAAAATTTATTGGAACAGGTAGAAGAAAATCTTCAATCGCACAAGTAATTTTAAGACCTGGAAAAGGTAATATTACTGTAAATGGTGTTGATGTAAGAGAATTCTTTCCATATGAAACAAACGTTATGGATTTAAAACAACCTCTTGTTGCAACAAGTACAGAAGAAACATTTGATGTTGAAGCAAAAGTAAATGGTGGAGGATTCAATGGTCAAGCTGGTGCGATTCGTTTAGGAATTGCTCGTGCTTTACTTGAATATGATAAAGCAAATGAAGGTAGCGAAACAAGTTATCGTGCAATTTTAAAGAAAGCTGGATTTATTACTCGTGATGCAAGAGTAAAAGAAAGAAAGAAACCAGGATTAAAAGCTGCACGTCGTGCTCCACAATTTAGTAAACGTTAAAAACTCTTATTGGAGTTTTTTTCTTTGAAAAAAAGGATATATCCATTCGATATATACTATTTTTTGTCTGTATGATAATAATCTTTTAAAAAGTTATTTTTATACTCTTCAAAACAATTGTTATTAATTGCATCTCTAATTTCTTCCGTTAATTTTAATATAAATCTTAAGTTGTGAATAGAAGCTAGTTTATAATATTTTCTTTTTTCTTCTGGATTATGTGATTTATATAAACGACACAATTCTTTTCTTGTGATTTTGCTTTTACAGGTAGGGCAATCACAATGATCATCTAAAACTTCTAGACTTTCTTTATATTTTGCTAGTCTGATATTACCATATTTCGTATAGATTCTTCCATGTCTAGCTTCTCTTGTTGGAGCAACACAATCAAATGTATCTGCCCCCATTTCTGCACCAATTAAAATATCATCAGGTCTAGATAATCCTAATAAGTGACGAGGTTTATTTTCTGGTAATTCTTCACAACACCATCTTAATATTTCACCTAAGTCTTCTTTTAAGAATGCCCCACCAAGTCCATAACCATCAAAATCCATTTTAGATAGATGTTTGGCTGTAGAACGTCTCAAATCTTCCCATCTGCCACCTTGTAATACACCATATAGAGCTTGATGATATCCTAAGTCATCACAATGTTTTTGGTGTTCTTCTAAGCTTCTTTTTGCCCATCGTTCTGTTCTTTTTAATGCTTCTACATTGTATTCATAACTATCAGCAAGAGATGTTAATTCATCAAATGCCATATGAATATCTGCTCCTATATTACATTGAATTCTCATAGATTCTTCTGGACCAATAAAATCATCTTTTTTTAAAATCGGATCATAAAAATAGACACCATCTTCTGTCACACGTGCTAATCTATCTTTTGGATCAGTATTAATCACTTCTTGTTCGCGTTCCATACTAACTACTTTTCCAAGTCCTGATCCTAAAGACATGACTTGAAATCCACCAGAATCTGTTATCGTTGGACCATTCCAACTAGACCAAACTGCAAGGCCACCATGTTTTTTTATGTTTTCACATTCATTACGAAGATGATAACCATTACTTAACATAGCTTGTGCTTGTATTTCTTTTAGTTCATTCATCGATACAAAGCGTACTTCTCCTCTTGTTCCAACGGCAATAAAAGCAGGAGTTTCAATATCACCATGTGGAGTGTGAATGATTCCTGTACGTCCTAATTTTCCTGGTATTTTGTTTTTCACTTCAAAATAAAATTGGTTGTTGTTTTTATAATGTGCCATATTGTCCTCCCATAAATACTGGAACATTATAACACATTATAAATATTTTGTCGAAATTTCTTTTAAACTAAACCTATACTTATTTTTAAATTATGTTATAATAAAAGTGTAAAGGAGGGATGGCATGCTTTATAAATATACTGATTTGAAAAAAAAGGGATATGCCCATAAAGATATTGAAAGATTAGTTGATCAGCGAATTATGTTTAAAATTGAAAAAGGAGTTTATTCAAATCGTCGCAATGTAACTGAATTATCTACTTTTTTAGTAAAACATCCAAATGTTGTTTTTACATTGGAGAGTGCTTTTTTCTATCATGGAATGACTAGTAAAAGACCTGATAAGTATGTTGTTGTTACGAAAAAACCAGCATGGCGTATTGTTGATCCACAAATTAAACAGTATTTTATGGATGCTGCAATTTATGATATTGGAGTTACTAAAGTTCAAGTCAATAATACATGGATTCCTATTTATGATAAAGAGAGAATGTTAATTGAACTAGTTCGATATCGTAAAAAGTTAGATCCTGAGTATTATCAAGAAATAAAGAAGTATTACCATCGTCATCCTGAAGTAATAGATATGAGAAAATTAAAGGGGTATTTAAATCAATTTGTGAGTAAAAAGAAAATAACAGAAGTTATTTTAACGGAGGTTTTATGAAACAAGTTTTTTTTGAAGAATTAGAGGATTTAAATGTTTCTTTGTCACAAAATCGTAAAGAAAAATTATATCAATATTGGTTGTTATTACAAAAACAATTTATTATAGAAGACGATGAACAACATTTAGACGAATGGTATGATGTTTTAAAAGAGTATTTTTATAAATCAATTGAATATGATCCATCTGCTTCAGTGAATACTTATTTTGAACTAATTTACGGTTTTCTTAGTAGCGATAATTTATGGCATGATTATGAAACAACATTAGTGTCTGGATCTTATTATGATGCATATAATTGGATGTATCAAAACCATCAATTGGTAATATCTAATACATTGGATACAAAAGTAGTACTAGATGCATTTCTTACTAGAGCTCAAGAATTATATGTTGATTTTATGGTGGAAGAAATGATTGGTGCTTATCCTGAATATTCTCATAAAGCGCACGAAATATATGATACTTTTATGTTTTTATTACGCTATTATCCTGGAATGTCAAATGAAATTTTCTATGATAATATGGATTATGAAATGCGTGAAAAACAGCTATGCAGTCATGAAAAATTGTCGTATTTATTTGGAATGTTTCACCATGATGTGACGTGTATGAGCACTGCTTATTGGGCAGTTGTTACTCCAAGACGTTTAGAACAAGAAAAAATGCAGTATTATCAATGGTTAAAATATAATAATTATAATGATATGTTGATTCATCAATTTGTAGAACAGGGAATAGAAGATCAAGCATATCGTTTGTGTAAAAACAAACAAAGAATAAAACACGTAGTAAAGGAGTAAATTATGACAGAAAACGAATTAATTTTAGAAGAATTAAAAGAATATTTAATCGGTGACGAGGATCAAGGAAATGCTTTATTAAAAGAAAAAGCACTTTCAGATATGATAGATAAATCTTATGAATTAATTGAAGAGATTACAAAAAATGAAAGATTAGAGTTTATTTGTGCCAGTTATTTTCTATTTATGATGCATGATATAAATAAATTAAAAGAAAAATTAATTACACAAGATTTAAAAGAAGTACAAAAAGAAATATTGGAAGAATATTCTTTGTTGACAGAAATACCAGACACTTTAAAGGGCGAAATCGCAGTTTCTACTATAAAAGAAAATTTAGAAGTATTACAAAAAGAGTTTCAGAAAGCGTAGTGATGATATGAGAGTAAGTAATGAATGGAAAGATTATGTTTGTATTGATGCGGGAAATGGTGAAAAATTAGAAAGATGGGGAGACATTGTTTTAAGAAGACCTGATCCACAAGCAATATGGAAAACAGAGAAGGATACAAAATGGAATCAGGTAGATGGTAGATATTATCGTAGTCATAAAGGTGGAGGAGAATGGAAGTTTTATTGTAAATTACCTGAATATTGGGTAATTCATTATAAAGATTTATCATTTAAAGTAACACCTACTAACTTTAAACATACAGGGTTATTTCCTGAGCAAGCAACAAATTGGGACTATATGATTCAAAAAATAAAAGCTGCAAAGCGCCCGATTAAAGTATTAAATTTATTTGCTTATACTGGAGGAGCAACCATTGCGTGTTCTTATGCTGGTGCTGAAGAAGTAGTACATGTAGATGCAGCCAAAGGTATGGTTCAATGGGCAAAAGAAAATGCCAAATTATCTGGGTTAGAAAATCATCATATTCGTTATATTGTAGATGATTGTTTAAAATTTGTTGAAAGAGAAGCACGCAGAGGTCGTAAATACGATGTGATTATTATGGATCCACCTAGCTATGGAAGAGGGCCAAATGGCGAAGTATGGAAGTTTGAAGATAATATTTATGTGTTAATAGAAGCATGTATGAAAATACTATCTGATAAACCTTTGTTTGTTCTTATCAATTCTTATACAACTGGTATTAGTAGCACAGTCTTAGAGAATATCTTAAAAACAACGATTTTAAAGAAATATCCAAAAGGTATGGTTGATACAGGAGAAGTTGGTTTACCAATTGAAACAAATCATTTGATATTACCTTGTGGCATATATGGGCGTTATGAATCAAAAGATTAATATTATTTATGAAGACAATCATTTATTAGTTGTAGAAAAACCAATAAATATGCCAGTTCAAGCTGATGATAGTCATGATTTAGATTTATTAACTCTTTTAAAAGCGGATTTAAAAAAGAGATACCATAAACCAGGAAATGTATATTTGGGGCTTGTACATCGTTTAGATAGGCCTGTTGGAGGGGTTATGGTGTTTGCTAAGACTTCCAAAGCTGCTAGTCGTCTAAGCGAACAGGTAAGAACACATCAATTAAAAAAAGAATACTATGCAATTGTATTAGGTAAGATTGAAGAAAAAGGACACTTAGAAGATTATTTATTGAAGAATGAAAAAAAGAATATTGTAACGGTTCATCCACAAGGAAAACATGCTATATTAGATTTTACACGCTTACAATATAAAAAAGATATGAGTCTTGTTAAGATTCAATTAAAAACTGGTCGTTCTCATCAAATACGTGTTCAATTTTCTCATCATGGTTATCCTTTGTTTGGTGATCAAAAATATTCACAGAAGGCAAAACCAGGACAACAAATTGCTCTTTTCTCACACGCAATTACCTTTCAACACCCAACCACAAAAGAAACCTTACATTTTTCGTTATCACTTCCATGTCATTATCCTTGGAATGAATTTGAAAGCCACTAGTTGTGGCTTTTTCCATTTCTTGCGTCTCTTTTATACATTTGATATAATGAACATGGATTAATCGTAGGTGATGCTATGAAGTTTAGTATAATAATTCCTGTATATCATGTAGAAAAACATTTAAGAAAATGCTTAAATAGTATAAAAAGTCAAATATATACAAATTTTGAGGTGATTATTGTCAATGATGGTAGTCCTGATCAAAGCCAAAAGATTATTGATGAATTTGTTCAGAAAGATCACCGTTTTTTTGGATATCAAAAAGAAAATGGTGGATTATCAGATGCAAGAAACTATGGTATTTCTAAAGCTACTGGTGACTATCTATTGTTTGTGGATGGTGATGATTACGTTTCACCTGATTATTTAAAATCTATCGAGGAAACGGTCGTGATTGATCATAAACCTGACTTGATTCATTTTGGTTTTATATTACAGAAAAAAACAAATACTATGATGAAAGCTCCTAGTTTTTCAAATCAAACAGGGATACAAGCTTTTTATACATTGTCAAAAGATTCATACTTTGTGACTGCATGGTCTTATGCATATCGTCGTGAATTTTGGTTAGAACATAAGTTTCAATATCAAAAAGGAAAATATCACGAAGATTATGGATTAACACCATATGTAGTATTATGTGCAAAAACAGTTTCTTCCATTCCTGATAGCATTTATTATTATATTGTTCGCAGTAATAGTATTATGACTGCTAATGATGAAGCTAAATTAATAAAAAAAGCAAATGATACATTAGAACAATATGATATTTTAAATGAAGAAATTAGTAAACTAAAAACACTTAGTGTAGAAGAAAAACAATATGTTATGAGTTATTTAACAAATACTTTATTTGTAAAAGGAAAATCTCTTCCTAATTATTCATTCAAAGAATTTACTCAGAAATTGAAACAAAGAGAAGTATGGAAATATTTACAAAGTAATACAATCATGAGAAAATTAAAAAGATATTTAGTAAAACATCATTTATGTTTTTATATGAAGCGAATTGTGAAATAGATAGGATGATGATATGAAAGTCAGTATTATTGTACCGGTATATAATGTGGAAAAGTATTTAGATCGTTGTTTAAATAGTCTTGTAAATCAAACTTTACGTGATATCGAAATTCTAGTTGTAAATGATGGAACGAAAGATAATAGTCAAAAAATAATTGATAAATATGTGAAAATGGATTCTAGAGTGATTCCTTTTAAAAAGAAAAATGGCGGATTATCAGATGCTAGAAATTATGCTTTACCACATGTAAAAGGAGAATATATTGCTTTTGTAGATAGTGATGATTATGTTGAAACAACCATGTACGAGAAATTGTATCAAGAAGCAATTCGTGGAAAATACGATATGGTAGAATGTGATTTTATGTGGGAATATTCTAATCGTAAAGTAATTGATCGTTCTAATGTTACAGATAATTATTTTACAGATATTCGCGTTCCAGCGTGGAATAAACTATATAAAACTGAATTGGTAATAGAAAAAAAGTTACACTTTCCTGTAGGCCTTCATTATGAAGACATTGCTTTTTGTTATGAAATATTACCATGGACAGAAAATATTGGTTATGTAAAAGAACCACTTTATCATTATATCCAAAGAGATGATTCAATTGCTAATACACAAGATGTCAGAGTAAGAGAATTATATGATATTTTAAATATCGTGTTAGATTATTATCAACAGAATAAATTACTATCTAAATATCATGATGAAATAGAATATGTTTTTATTCGCTATATATTTGGAAGAAGTTTTTACCGTATTTCTAGTTTGGAAGATAAAAAATTACGTAATCAATATTTAAAAGAAGGTTATGATTTATTAAATGAGAAATTTCCTAACTGGAAGAAAAATCAATTTTTAAAGAAAAAAAAGGGTATTCGTAATTTTTATTATAAACATATGAATCGTACTTTTTATTATTTGTCAGCGAAGTTATTTCATGCATTTGGAAAAATCATTCTTCGTATTCCTAAGAGTTGGAGGTAAGTTATGAAAAAGATAAAAGAAAATTGGAAAATTGAGTATTTATTTTATCTTTTTTTAATCATATCTCCTTTTTTAGATTCTTTTAGTTTTTTATTTCATAATTGGTTTTCAAATATATCGGTATCACCTACTGTATTATTACGGTTAGTGATTCCCACAATTTTATTTGTATATTTATTTCTTCATGAAAAACAAAATCGTATGAAAATGATTGTATTAGGTTTTATTTATTTTCTATACGCATGTGGTCATACCGTTTGTTATTATATGTATCACACAAATAGTGCATATGGTTCTATTTTTCACGAAATACAGTATTTATTAAACTATACTTATATGATGGTTATTTTTTATATTTTATACTGCTTTCGCAAAGAAAAGAAATTAGATGATATTCCACGCTATGTTTCTTATTTCATGTGGGGATATATTGCTCTTTTATATATATCCATATTAAGTGGTACCTCATCACATACTTATATTGATGGAATCGGTTATAAAGGATGGAATTCATCCGGAAATGCAGTAGGTTCTATCTTGCTATTATGTTTCGTTATTGTATTACCTTTGTTTATGAAAGAGAAAAAGAAACATCAAATGATTCTTATATTATTAACAGGTATTTATTTAATGTGTTTATTAGGCACAAGAGTAGGATTGTTAGGTTTTCCGTTGGTTACCATTGCTTTTCTTTTATGTATGTTAATATTTTCTAAGAAGGGAAAGAAACTATCAAAAAAAGTAATTGCTCTTGGTATAACATGTATTGTTGTAATTGGAATTGGGATATTCATTTTTGGCTCTCATACATTAGAACGACAAAGGCACTTAGAAGAGGAAAGTAATCAAGTCGTTGATACTGGTACCAATGAAGAGTCGCATATTACTGGTGATGCATTAGATTATGTCCATCAAATTGAAGATGGACTCATGGATGATCATTTTATGGATCAAGCTCAACAACAAGCATTACTAGATATGTATCATACTGCGAATCAGTGGAACTTGAGTAATTCTAACCGTAGAGTGCAACAATTTCTATATCATACTTATTTAGTAAAAGAACAACATAGTCCTCTTCGTATATTATTTGGTAATGGCTATTTAGCAAATTACAGTGAAATGACACTAGAAATGGAAGTTCCTGCTATGTTATATAATTTTGGAATTTTTGGTTTTATACTATATATGGGAGTTTATATAACAATCTTTATTTTAGCTGCCTTTGATTTTTTCCATTATTTTAAAAATGTAACTCCTACTTATGCATTTTACTTATTTGGTGCATTTTTAACATTTGGATTATCTATGATGGCAGGATATACTTTCTTTCATGTTTCATGTATGGTTATTATTGCCATTTTATTCCTTTTATTAAATGAAAAAAGAAAAGAGTTGGTTGTATGAAAAAGATTGTGTTTGGAATTACAAGTTTAAGACCTGGTGGTGCTGAACGTGTTTTAATTGATATCGTAAACCATTTTAAAAATGATTATGAGATTACTATTTTTTCCATCTATGGTGACGGTGAGTTTGAAAAACAATTAGATAAAAAAATCCATTTTCAATCTCTTTATCCACATACATATAATAGTTATCCAAAGTGGAAAAAAATATGGTTTTCCTTGCAATTTGTACTTCCATTTTTTCGCAATCATATTTATAAAAAATATATAAAAAATAAATATGATTTAGAAATTGCTTTTTTAGAAGGACCAATTACTTGGCTTATGAGTTGCAAATCTCATACCAAAAAGTATGCTTGGATTCATAACGATCTAGTATGTATTTATAAAAATCATTTTTTAAAAAGAAAATTGAGTGAACATGCATATCGAAAATATCACAAATTAATCTTCGTATCGCAAGATAATTTACAGAAATTCAAACAGATTTTTCCTCATAATCAACTACCTAAACAAGTGATTTATAATTATATAAATGAACATGAAGTGATAGAAAAAGCAAATGCTTTTACCGTTACAGAAATAAAACAAGATTTACCCAACTTCTTACAAGTATCTCGTTTGACAGAACAAAAAGCTCTCATGAGGTTATTAGATGCACATCGCTTGTTAATTCAACATAATATCCTTCATCGCATTTATATCGTAGGCGATGGCCCTTTAAAACAAGAGTTACAACAAAAAATAACAAACTATGGATTAGAAGATACTTTTGTCTTACTAGGTCAAAAAGAAAACCCTTATCCATACATGAAACATGCTGATACCTTTTTGCTTGCTTCTTATTATGAGGGTTATCCTATGGTATTATTAGAGGCAAAAATATTGAATAAAGATATATTAATTACAGATAGTGCAGCGAAAGAAGTCTTATTAAATTATGATAAAGGGATGATTGTAGAAAATACGGAAAAAGGCATTGTTGAAGGAATAAAAAAGATGATAGAAAAAAAAGATACAATAGATGAAATAAAATCTTTTTCTAATGCTACAATTTTAGAAGAGTTAAAAGAATTGTTAGGTGAATAATATGAAAATATCAATTGTTACTTCTACTTATAATAGAAGAGATTTATTGCCACGATTAAAAAATAGTATTTTTGAAAATGCGAAAGATTATGCGAATATTGAGTGGTTAATTATGGATGATGGGTCTCCTATTACGGTCAAAGATATGGTTGAAGTATGGCAACAAGAAGCAAGTTTTCCAATTTATTTTTATACACAAGAAAATCAAGGGAAAATGGCAGCTTTAAATCATTTACTCCCTCATGTTTCAGGAGATATTGTAATAGAAATGGATGATGATGATTATTTCATGCCTCATATTTTTAATCTGATTGTAGAGGATTATGAGAAAATAAAAGATAATGATCAAGTGTATGGTGTTATTTATGAAAAAGAATTAACAGAACATAATCAAAAAATTCCAGATAGATTAAATGGTAAGATTCGAAAATTATATGATTTACATTATCGAGAAAATGCTGATTTTGATATGGTATTAACTTTTAAAGCAGATTATAGGAAACAATTTGAATATCATTTAGAACATGGCGAAAGATTTAGTACAGAAGCACGTATGTATTATCAAATGGATGAGAAAAAAGAAGGACTATTAATCCGTAATGTTCCTATTATGATTTGTGAATATCAAGATACAGGTTATACAAAAGGATTAAAAAAAATATTTAAGAATAATCCATATGGGTATTTTGAATTTTTTAAAGAAGCATTAAATTATGATATGAAGAGAGTACATTTTAATAGAAGATTATATCTGATTAAACATTATATATTATTTACATATTTAACGAAACGTACTTTTAAAGAAGCCTCTAAATATATTTCTGGTTTTAATCAATTCTTATTTACTTGTTTATATATTCCTGGTAAAATTGCTTCTAAGAAAAGATTTGGTGATCATAAATGAAAAAGAAACTATTTTTTACTGCTTATTCTCTTTCTTTAGGAGGAATAGAAAAAGCTTTAGTAAATTTATTAACAGTTTTAGATAAAGAAAAATATGATATTACATTAGTTTTAGAAAAAAAAGAAGGTATTTTCCAAGACCAATTACCAAAACATATTCATGTGATTGAATATTCAGTAGACCATTCTAAAAATGTACTTGTGAGAAAGATAAAAAATCGTCTTCATTTGATAAAGTGGAAAATGAAACATAGAAATAAATATGATTTTGCAATTTCATTTGCAACTTATTCTATTCCTGGAGCCCATCTTGCTTTAAATGCTTCTTTCAATAATGCATTATGGATTCATAATAATTATTATCAACTTTATAATGGAAATGTACGTGAAATGAAACAATTTTTTCGCCGTATCAAGCTGAAAAAATTTAAGCATCATGTGTATGTTTCTTATGATAATATGAATAGTATGTTAAAATATTTTCCTCAATATAAAAATCGTTCTATGGTATGTAATAATATGATAGATTATCAAACGATTAGAGAAAAGGCTAACGAAACAATTTCGGTGGAAAAAAGAGGAATTACTTTTGTAAATGTTGGAAGACAAGAAGAACATCAAAAACGTTTATCACGTATTATTGATGCAACAGATCGCCTAAAAAGAGAAGGATATCAATTTCAAGTGTGGTTTGTTGGGGATGGAGTAAATCATCAAAAATATAAGGAACAAGTGAAAGTATTGGGCTTAGATGATATGATTGTTTTCTTTGGTAAACAACAGAATCCTTATCCATATTATAAATTAGCGGATGCGGTATTATTATCTTCTAAGTATGAGGGATATCCTGTTGTTTTTATAGAAGCAATGACCTTAAATAAACCAATTATTACAACGGCAGTATCTGATTATCGAGAGATAGAAAATCGATATGGAATTGTAGTTGAGAATAATGCGAGTGCTATTTATAGTGGAATGAAACAATTTCTGGATCATGGTTTTGTGATTTCTAATGTTTTTGATCCACAAAAGTTTAATGATGAGATGTTGAATATTTTTGAAAACTTAGTTGATGAAAAAAAATAAATCATTGTTCTTTCAATGATTTATTTGGTTTCTATTGAGCATTATGTTATAATGAAAAGAGGAATGGAGTGTTAGCATGCTAAAGAAAAAAGACAAGAACAATGACATCGCCATTGAAGTGAATGATGTAGATAAATCATTTAAAGTTTATTACGATAAAGCAAATACGTTAAAAGAAAGAATTCTTTT
>CALVKP010000038.1 GCA_944332735.1 uncultured Bacilli bacterium
CAGGTGAAGCCCCAGAAGAGACTGCTGTACGTGAAGTTTTTGAAGAGACGGGAATGAAAGTGAAATTACTTGGAGAACATTTTCCAAGAGAAAATGACTTTATTAAGCCAATGGGAATTCAATGTAACCGTAACTTACTAGGAGAAATTCATATTGATATTTTATATGCAGGTGTTCCTCAGGATTCTATTGAAGTAAAAGTAAATACTGAAGAAAATGATGGAGTAAATTGGTTTTCAAGAAAAGAGTTAGAACAGATCAATGTTTTTCCAGACATCTTAATTACAATGGATCATATTCTAAAAACTTATTTTCATCAAGAGGGATAATCACTCCCTTTTTTTGAACAAAAAATTGAGTACAGGTTTACTTTTTTCTTCCTTTTTTAGTAAAAATGTGAGGAAAATAAAAAAATATTTACATGTTTATAAAAATTATGATATAATAGCTCCGGCCAAAAAGGGAGTGTTTGTATGAAAGAAATTAGAAATATCGCGATTATTGCTCACGTCGATCACGGTAAAACGACTTTGGTAGACCAATTATTAAAAATGTCGGGAACATTTCGTGAAAACGAAGAAGTAGGAAGTATGGATTCCAATGCCCTAGAACAGGAAAGAGGAATTACCATTTTAGCAAAAACAACTGCAATTGATTATAAAGGAGTACGTATTAACATTTTAGATACCCCTGGACATGCGGACTTTGGAGGAGAAGTAGAACGTATTATGAACATGGTAGATGGTGTATTACTTGTAGTAGATGCATATGAAGGTACTATGCCACAAACCCGCTTCGTATTAAAGAAAGCATTGGAAGCGCATGTTACTCCAATTGTTGTTGTTAACAAAATCGATAAACCATCTGCACGTCCTACAGAAGTAGTTGATGAAGTAATGGATTTATTTATTGAATTAGGAGCAGATATTGAACAACTAGAATTTCCAGTCGTATATACAAGTGCTTTAGCAGGAACATCAAGTTTAGATCCTGATGTGACTACTCAAGAACATACTATGGATCCAGTATTAGATATGATTGTTGATTATATTCCTGCTCCAGATGTAAATGTTGATGGTGGATTACAATTCCAACCTGCTCTCCTTGATTATAATGACTTTGTAGGAAGAATTGGTATTGGTCGTGTAAAAAGAGGAAAAGTAAAAGTAAATGAAATGGTATCTTGTATTCGTTTAGACGGATCAAAGAAACAGTTCCGTGTTCAAAAAATATTTGGTTTCTTAGGATTAAAAAGAATCGAAGTACAAGAAGCAAGTGCTGGGGATATTGTTGCAATTGCAGGTCTTCCAGATATCGAAGTTGGAGAAACAGTTTGTACAATTGGGCAAGAAGAAGCATTACCACTTCTTCATATTGATGAACCAACACTACAAATGACATTTGGAGTCAATTCTTCTCCATTTGCCGGTCGTGAAGGAAAATTATTGACTGCTCGTAAAATTGAAGAACGTTTACATAAAGAAACAGAACGTGATGTTAGTTTAAAGGTAGTACCAAATCCAACTGATAGCGAATCATTTATTGTATCCGGACGTGGAGAATTACACTTATCTATTTTAATTGAAAATATGAGACGTGAAGGATTTGAATTACAAGTATCAAAACCAGAAGTAATCGTGAAAGAAATCGGTGGAGTGAAATGTGAACCATTTGAAGATGTTACCATTGAAGTTCCAGAAGAATACGTAGGATCTGTTATAGAATCACTAGGGAATCGTGAAGGAGAAATGGTTAACATGACAACTCATGGAAACCAAACACAACTAAACTATGTTGTTCCATCTCGTGGATTAATCGGTTTTTCTATGGAATTTATGACAATGACAAAAGGTTATGGAATTTTAAGTCATACTTATAAAGAATATCGTAAACAAGCTTCACAACATGTAGGACAAAGAAAAGCTGGAGTTTTAGTTTCTATGGAAAACGGAAAAGCTACTGCGTATGCTTTAGGACAATTAGAAGACCGTGGAATTATGTTTATTGAACCTGGTACTGATGTATATGAAGGTATGATTGTCGGAGAACATAGTCATGATAATGATTTAGCAGTTAACGTTGTAAAAGGTAAAAAATTAACAAATACACGTGCTGCAGGTAGTGATCATACAGTTGTATTAAAAAGACCTCGTCAAATGACATTAGAAGTATGTTTAGATTATATTAATGAAGATGAATTAGTAGAAGTAACACCACAGTCTTTCCGTCTTAGAAAGAAGATTTTAAATACGAATGAAAGAAAAAAATACGATGCGAGAAAATAAACTATAAACTATCTTTTTGATAGTTTTTTTGCTATACTTATCATAGGAGGAGTGTATATGAAAAAGGGAATTATAATTGCCTTAGTTGCCATCGTTGTGATTGCATTAGGTGCATTTGGAGGTTACTACTACTATGAAAACTATGTGAAAGAAGAGCCAAAAGAAGAAGAAAAGACACCTGAGAAAGAACAAGAACCAGAAGAAGAAACAGTGAAAGAATGGACAGATGAAGAAATACAAGAGATTTTATCACTATTTTTTGAAAATACTGGTATGACCAATGCGACAACAACGCAAGATATGACCGATAGTGAAGTATTTACATCCATTGCATATATGATTTTCTTTGATTTAGACGAAGAAGAATATGGTGTAGTAACAGGGGATGAAACAGGAAATGTATATGCGAAATCAATTCCACTGTCATCTATTCAAAAGCTAGCAAAACAATACTTTAATCGCGATAATTTTATGTATCCAGGTGATAATATATTTAAATATGATGAAAGTTCTCAAGTTTATCGTAGTTCCACTACTTTTGGTTTAACAGGACCATCATCATATTATGTAGTACAAAATGTAGATAGAAATGGAACAGAATATACTGTTACATTACTAGAAACTTATTCAGACGATATGAAAGCACAAATGCCTCAATTACAAGATGTTACATATACTGTACAAATGCACTGCGACAATGAAATTTGTTATCCAGTTTCATGGACAGAACAATAATTTTCTTAAAACTTTTATTCCTTGCTTGAATAAAAGTTTTTTGTATGATAGAATGACTATAATGGAGATGATAAGGTGAAATTAGAGAATAAAATTGCGGTTGTAACTGGAGGAGCTATGGGAAATGGTGCTGGAATTGTAGAAGTATTTGCAAAATATAAAGCACGTGTTATCATCTTTGATTATAGTGATAAAATTGCGAGCGCCATTCAAGATTTTAGAAATAAAGGATATGATGTAGCTGGATATAAAGTAGATATTAGAGATGCTAGAAGAGTAAAGTTATGTGTAGATGATATTATTAAGCGTTATGGACATATTGATATTTTAGTGAATAATGCTGGTGTTGCCAAATTAGTACCATTTGTAGAAATGACAGATGAAATTAGAGATTTCCACTTTGATATTAATATTAAGGGAACTTGGAATGTCACAAAATCAGTCGTTCCATATATGCAAAAACAAAAATATGGTAAAATTGTAAATTTATCAAGCGTAACAGGACCAATGGTTGCTGATGCAGGGGAAGTCGCATACGCAACGACTAAATCTGCTTTAATTGGCTTTACGAAGGGATTAGCTCGTGAACTTGTTGATGATCATATCAATGTAAATGCAATTATGCCAGGATATATTATGACACCAATGGTAGATGGAATAGCAAAAGACAGTAATGCCAATGATCCAGAATCAGTAGTCAAAGGAATTGCTGAAGGTATTCCAATGGGAAGACTTGGAACAATACAAGAATTAGGAGAACTAGCAGCTTTCTTAGCAAGTGATGAATCAAGTTATATTACTGGACAAGGAATTGTGATAGATGGTGGTTCTACACTTCCAGAAACAAAATCAGTTGGAGCTTAAAAGAATAAAGAGGTTCGTAAAGAATCTTTTTTTGTGGTACAATATTGCAGGCAAAGGAGGTGAGCAAATGTACGGAGAACATATGAGTTTAAAATTTCATTTGGAAACAATTTACGATGATGCATCATTTCGCATTGAAAATAAAGATAAAGTAGGAATTGTTGGTGTCAATGGAGCAGGGAAAACAACTTTATTTAAAGTTATATTAAAGAAGGAAGAATTAAATCAAGGAAGAATTGTTATTCCTAGAAATACTAGAATTGGTTATTTACCCCAGGAAATTATATTAGAAGATAAAGATATAACTGTTTTTGACTATTTATTAAGTGCTCGTCCAATTGAAATGTTAAATAAAAAACTGGAACAATTATATATAGATGTAGCTGTGGCAAATGGTAAAGAACAAGATAAACTTTTAAAAGAGATTAGTAAAACACAAGAAAAATTAGAATATTATAATTGTTATGAAGCAGAAAGTATATTATTTACAATCATTAGTAATATGAATATAGATAGTGAATTGTTAGATATGAAATTAAATGATTTATCAGGAGGACAAAAGTCAAAAATCGCATTTGCTCATCTTCTATATTCTGCTCCTGAAATCATGCTGTTAGACGAACCAACCAACCATTTAGATGCGACAACAAGAGATTATATTACAAATTACTTAAAAAATTATAAAGGAATGGTTTTAATAATTTCTCACGATGTATCATTTTTAAACGCCATTGTAAACAAAATTATGCATATAGATAAAGTAAGTCATAAAATTGAGATGTATCGTGGAAATTATAGTGATTATTTAAAAAAGAGTGAGAAACAAAAAGAATTAAAAGAAAGAATCATAGAACAACAAGAAAAAGAGGTCGCAAAATTAAGAGAGTTTGTTTTACAATATTCTAATTCTTCTGGAAAAAGAAAAAGAATTGCGCAAAGTAGAGAAAAATTATTAGCAAAAAAAGAGAAAGATATGATAGAACGTGATAGGACATATAAACGAGTAAAATTACGTTTACAACCAGAAAGAGAAGGTTCTAAGATACCACTTAAAGTAAATAATATTTCTTTTGGATATCCAAACTCTAAAGAATTAATCCATAATTTATCATTTTTAATTAATAAACAAGAAAGATTTTTAATTGTTGGAGAAAACGGAGTAGGGAAAAGTACCTTACTAAAATTATTAGTAGGAAAATTAAAACCATTGGAAGGCAATATTTGGTATGGTAGTAAGACAGATACGGCTTATTATGCACAGGAACAAGAAACATTAGATTTAGATAAAACGGTTTTAGAAAATGTTATAAACCAATCCTATACGGAAAAAGAACTAAGAACAATCCTTGGAAGCTTTTTATTTCATGGGGATGATGTATTTAAAAAAGTAGCTGTATTATCTCCTGGAGAAAAAGCAAGAATTGCTCTTTGTCAAGTGATGCTGAAAAGAGCAAATTTACTGTTATTAGATGAACCAACTAACCATCTAGATCCAGAAACACAAGAATTAATTGGAGAAAATTTTAAAGACTATGAAGGTAGTATTATCTTAGTAAGTCATAATCCAAGTTTTGTAGAAGCAATTGGAATAGATCGTATGTTAATTCTGCCCCAAGGAAAGATTACCAACTATTCCAAAGAATTATTAGAGTATTATTATAAATTAAATACCACACAAAAATAGAAAGCTATGAATTCTTTCTATTTTTTTTGTAAGCATTTTCAATTAAAATGGAGATTAGTTTCGAATAAGATATTCCATCCGCAATACATAATTGTGGATACATACTAATTTCTGTAAATCCTGGAAGTGTATTGATTTCATTTAAATATATTTTATTTTCATCTTCTTGATAAAAGAAATCAATTCTTGCAAGTCCAGAACATTCTAACAATTGAAATGCTCTCTTAGCTATTTTTCTAATATCTTCTTTGACAGTCGTTGATATATCAGCATTTATTTGCGTATAGGATTGGTTATTTTCATATTTCGCATCATAATCATAGAAAGAATTTGCAGAAAATATTTCTCCAACAGATGATACATGAATCTCTTTTGTTTCTAATACCGCACATTCTAATTCATGTGCATGTATAAATTTTTCGATAAGTAATTTATGATCGAACTGAAAAGCGTGATTGATCGCTTTAATACATTCCTTTCTATTGTTTGCTACTTCAATACCAATCGAAGAACCACCACGAGCTGGTTTAATAATCATTGGATAACCAATTGTTTGTTCTAATTCTTTGATAGAGTATTTATGATTGGTAATAGTTATATAAGGAACAACTGGAATATTATGTTCTTTTAATAATTCTTTTGTACATACTTTATCAAAACAAATCGCACTACTTTGTAAGTTACATCCTACACAAGGAATATTTAATAATGCACATAATCCTTGAATACATCCATTTTCTCCATAAGCTCCATGTAACATAGGAAAGACAACATCATATTTTTGTAGTTCATAACAAATATTTTCAATTTTATCATTTTTATGTTTATCTACCCATGTATGTTGAAAAATAGATTCAAAATCATGATCAAAGCGATACCATTCATTTTTCTCATCAATATATATTGAATGAACATCATATTTTTTATCGTTAATTTCACGAAGTACAGACTCTGCAGAATGACAAGAAACAATATGCTCGGTAGAAGCTGTACCAAATAAAACAACAACTTTCTTCAATCTCATTTTCACCTCTTTATTATAGTTTATGTAAAAAAATAAAGTCCTTTCCTAGTTTTAGGTAGATACCCAGACATGATATAAGAAAGTACATATGTTAATATTGAGGGGGTACATGATGAATAACTATGTAAATTACAATGAATGTGAAAGTAATTCATATTCAGACTGTGTTATGGATTTTACACAATCACGTTGGAATCCAGGTGTCTATAATGGAAATTTTACATCGGCAACAGATATGAATGAAGATCGTATGCCAAAACTATATAGTCCTTATGAAGGATATGTAAGAGGAAACTTATTTCCGTCGTTATATCAAGGATATAAAAATATAAAACCATCTATCAAAGAGACAAATAATCAAAAGCAAGAATTATTATCTTATATTGGAGCATATGCTTTTGCAGCGCATGAATTAAATTTATATTTAGATAACTATCCAACTGACAGGGAAGCAGTCAAACAATATAAAAAATATCAAGAAGAGGCTTCAAAAGCGATGAAAGAATATGAGAAAATGTATGGACCATTAACTGTTACTGGTGTGAATGCTCAAGATTGGACTTGGGTAAATGAACCATGGCCATGGGACAATAATTAAGGGGGTTATTTATGTTTGCATATCAAAAAAGATTACAATTTCCAATTAATATCAAAAAGAAAGATTTGAAAATGGCAAAATTTTTATTATCGCAATATGGTGGTCCATATGGGGAACTAGCAGCAAGTTTGCAATATTTAAATCAACGTTTTAGTATGCCAGATGGAAGAGGGAAAGCCTTACTTACCGATATTGGAACTGAAGAATTAGGGCATATTGAAATGATTTGTACAATGGTACAGCAATTAATGAAAGGTGCAACTCCAAAAGAATTAAAAGAAGCAGGATTAGGTGGTCACTATGCGCAATTTGATCATGCACTATATCCAACCGATGCGAATGGAGTACCATTTACAATTACTTATACACAAGCTACAGGTGATGTAATTGCTGATTTAGAAAATAATATGGCTGCTGAACAAAGAGCACGTGCTACATATGAACATTTGATGGATTTAACAGACGATAAAGATGTATTAGATCCATTATCTTTTTTAAGACAAAGAGAAATTGTACATTATGCTAGGTTTAAAGAATTAAGAGATATTTATAAAAAAGAAATGAAAAGATAGATAAAATGCAGACTTTGGGTCTGCGTTTTTTGTTGATTAAATTTTTCAAGTAAAAGAATATTTACTTTCTTTTTTTGCATATTAAAAATGGGGTGAGAAATCATGAGAAAATATATATTAATCGGTTCTGTTGTAATTATCTTAAGTGTGATTACAGCTTGTGTTGGACAAACAACTAATTTAGTATTGAAAGATATTACTGGGATTCGTTATAAAGATAATCAAGTGCATAAAAATGATTTTAATCAAATAGAAAAACTGATTTCTCAAATTAAATTTCAAAAAATAAAAATGAAAGTAAAAGATGATCGCAATATTTTAATTACAACCAAAGATAATATTTATCGCTTTGAAATAGGTGATAATTACCGTATGAAATATACGATTAATGAGGTATCCTACTATTCGAAAGATGAGGGGCATATTGAGGATTTATTGGATTATTTAGAGGGATTGCCTGGTAAATATGAATCACAATCATATTATCATGCGAAAATAGATGTGAAGTATCAGAAGAAGAAGGATGATGTGTTTGTAAAAATGGAAACAGAAGGGGAGCATGAAACGCAGGTTGTAATAGAAGCAAAAGAAGACATTTATCAATTAAGAGTACATGAGATTGAATATGATAAGGGGACAGAGAGTTATCAGGATATCAATCTTGTGAAGGAAGCCGAGAAAGTGAAAGCAGGAAAACAAATTGTGGTTAAAGGGAAGGTTAGTAATGTTCCAATGTGGAGAATTGAAATCGAAAATCAATACGGTTATAAGACGGCTTTCCTACCATATTATGATGAAACAAAAAAAGAAGTTACGTTGAAAAGAGAGATGAATACATAGCTTCTTTTTGTTTGTCAATAATCAAAAATAAAGTATATGTTTAGTTTTTGGGTATAAAAATGCATGTTATTATTGTATTTTTAGAAAAAATACTTGCGAAAATAGAGTATTACTGATAAAATAGTATTTGTCAAATGACATGGCGGTATTGGTGAAGTGGTTAACACGGCTGACTGTGACTCAGTTATGCATCGGTTCGAATCCGATATAC
>CALVKP010000039.1 GCA_944332735.1 uncultured Bacilli bacterium
CTTTTAAGTATTGTGTACTAACTTCTGTAGATCCAGAATTATCAACTTTTCCACCATGTGGTACTGGGAATAATTCTACAGAGAAAGAATACATATAACTTGCTTTTCTAAGTAAAATATTAATATCATCTTTTACACCGAAAATTAAGAATGCTGGAACACGTTGTTCTTCACTATTTTCAAATACGTGTTGTCCACTACTATCTTTTACATCTAATACTTCGATATTTTCAATTAATTTTCCTACCATAATTTGTCCATTTTCTGCTTCTGCTTTCATATAAATATCGATCTTATTTCCAGGAAAAATTGAATTTCCATAAGTAGAGTCCATATCTACTGGGAAGTTATAAACAACTTCACCTTTTTTTACTTTTACAAATGAACTATCTGGAAGCTCATCTTTAGAAACAACTGTTTCTTCATAGAACATACTTCCTTCTGGAATTACAGTATTATAGTTTGTATATTTTCCAATAATATCTGTATCGTATTGTAATACATTTTCTCCTAATACGACTGGTGCAACATCAACATAATCAATCATATCTGACTTAATTAAAGTCTTAGGTTGAATTGTTTCTCTTGCAACTGGTACTTGCACTGGATTTACCTTAGAATCAATTTGAGCTTTATATCCAAAGTAAAGAAGTGCCATAATTACGATAACTCCGATAATTGTTACCGTATTTTTGTTTTTCAACAATCTTTGTAATGTTACTTGAATATTCCCCATTTCTATTCATCCCTTTCTATTAATATGGAGTTTCCAAAATAGCATCTAATTTATTAACAATTTCAAAATTAAATGTATCTTGTACGCCAAGCAATATGGCAAGTGATTGTGTCTTTCGACTCTTAATACGTATACTTACCTTTGGTGGGTACTCGTTGACATCATAAATTTCAATGCGGTACTCGTTGGCTAAACTTGCACTTTGTGCAAAACGACGTAAGAAACTTTCTACAAACTTTTCACGATCAATACGAATATTTCCTGTTGTATTATAAGTTGCAATATCGAAAGCATCTGTCATCGCTGCCTCTGTTGTCTCTTTTAATAACGTATAATTGTGTTCATCTGTATTTGTTAAGGTTTGGAAATAAAACATCAATACAATTGTCGTAATTCCAAGTCCTACAACAAATGCTCCCCAAAATGACTCTTTCAACTAAATCACCGCCTAATCTTTATTACAACGACTCACATCATGTCCTCTGTTTGTCGTACACGTACTACCTGTATCAGTTAAATATTTCTCTATAAATCTACTTTGACATTCTCTACCATCTTTACAATTTAATTCAAAGTCATCAAATTTATGTCCTCTGTTATAACTTCTAATTGTAGAAATCGCATCACTATCTAATTCAAAGATATACATAGGTTTTTCAGTATAAATCTCATCTTCTTTTACATCACGATTATTTGTAATATATTTACTTACTAAATAATCATTCTTTGAATTCCAGTTATCTCCAGGAGTTCTTTTCTTTCCATCTTCACTTAAGAATGGATGAGATAGTGAAATTTCACGATAAATAACGTTGATTCCACCTTCCATTTTACATACAGGATAATCCTTGTATTTCGGATCAGAACAACATGACTTATCATTTACTGTCGGAATTGGCGTACAAGTACGTTTATTTCCATCACATTGATATTTTGTTTCTAATTCTTTAAATTGTTGGTAAGATAATCCATAACTTAAATAATTATCTCTTAAATCTTCACAACAATTTGTTCCATTAGGTCCTTTACCTGGATTCGTACCATATGGTGCTCCAGTAAATTGTGATGGATTATTATAATCACATTTTGGCGTTGTATTTGCACAAATTGGATATTTTTCTTTTAACTCTTGAATCTTTTCTTCATCCCCTTCAAATTGAACTAAGAAATGATTACAACAGTTTTCACCATTTGGACCACTATCTGGTTGTCCATCACCATCTAAATCTTTAAACTGTTCAGGGTTTTGATAGTCACATACTACGCTATCACCACGTTTTACATTATATTCACATGTATAATTCTTCGCATATTTATCAAAATGCGTTTCATCATTATTTGCACTAATCTTTTTATAAGAAAGTGTTACAGTATTTCCTTTTTTCTCATCTTGACCACTTGGAATTGTAGAATCATCAACCGCTAAACTACCATAACCACGATTCGTATAATTATCTACCTTATCACTATTTGGTTTACGGTATGAAATAATTCCTGTCTTTTTACTTGTATAACTATATAAATCATTTGGTAATACATATTGATTCTCAGTTGTAGCAGTATATGATTTGTAATCCCAAATTCTTTCTGCATAAGCTTGAATACCACTAGCAGACGTAGAGAATCCTGGAACATTACCACTATATGACACTTTATAATTTGTAAGTTCTGTAGGGTCTTTCTTTGCCACTAAATCTGCACTGCCAACCGTTGAACCATCTTCATCTTTTCCATTACGATAACCTTTATAACCGCTTAAACTAATTGTTGGCTGTAAATCATAAGCAAATTGTTTATTATTTAATACATCATCGCTCGCACAATCTTTAATTTGATTTTCCAAACTTGTCTTCGTACTTGCAGCAGCATCTTTATAATCATCGTACCAGTTTTGATAATCAATCTTTACTTTACACTCACGAGTACCACTAACTGTTAATTTATATTTACTACTATTTGGCCAAATAAATGAACTACCAGTCATAACAAACCCTTGATAACTTCCTGGAAGTAATAAACTTGTCGATTCTTTACAATAAACTGAACAATAACTATTAATTGTTGAAACTTTATACATCTGCGTTCTACCTTTATCAAGATACATACATCTCCATGACACAGTATCTGTGAATGTATGGTTTTTATTTGTTCCGTCTGTTCCACAACTTGGCGTATTAGCATGTGGTGGTTCTGTATCTACATCACAACTTCCACAAATCGGATAAGCAAATTCAATTTCCTCTTTAGAATGACTACCTGTAATACCCGGGTCCACACAGCAGTTTGCTCCTCCTGGCCCACTATCTGGCTTTCCGTCACCATTCGTATCTTTAAAATGATCTGGATTATTCCAATCACATGGGAATAATTCTGTTAACCACAAAACTCCGTGTCCATAGGCGTTTTTACCACTGTTTGAAAAAAATTCATCAAACGGATCCGCTTGCGGTTGCCATCCTTTTTGTGGATTTGTGGCAATCGCCTCAAACTTACCTGGCTCGATATAAGGATAAGTAAAATTATGTTTATCCATACCACTAGCATTTGAAAGATGAATACCTACTGTTGCATCTGCTAAAATTCCCCATGCCAATCCATATGCACTTAAATTTGGACGGCGTCCAATATTATTTCTAAGCAAAGTCATAATTTCAGTAGCAGTTCCGACATATACATTTCCAGGGCCACCATTATATACTGCCATAATTGGTTCAAATTGAATATATCTATCTCCAGCACCCGTATCTTTGCTTGAATCATAGTGTAAATCATTTTTTAACATATT
>CALVKP010000040.1 GCA_944332735.1 uncultured Bacilli bacterium
GTTTTTTTCTAGTTGCATTTAAGGCATGACTTCTAGCGTTTCCAAATAATGGCTTTTTAGCTGTTACTTTTCTTGCCATAATATTCCTCCTTAATAAAAGCTCTGCAATTAACTTTACCATAATATGTTTGATAAGTCAATATTATTCATCATATAATTCTTGCTTCAATGTTTCAATATTTTGATTCATAATAGAAATATAATCTTGGTTGTTTTCACTTTCTTCTTCTGTAATATTAGATAATGTTTTTAATGTTAATGTTTCAACTCCAGTTTGTTTCATTAGCCTTTGAATTGTTCCATTCGCATCTTCATTTTCTTTTAAGAAAATATAATCAATCTGATCATTTTCTATCATTTGTTTTACATCGGCTACTATTTTATCAGTTAAATTATTATTTTCTTCTAGGGAAATCACAATATATCCATATTTTTCTAAGAATTTAAATAAGTCATTTGCTACTACAATGGTTTGATTAGAACCACTTTCTGCAGCTAATTTAATACTAGCATCAATATTAGAAACATCTACTTTTAATTCTTCGTATTTATCTTCAATTTGTTTTTTTAAATAAGTATCATCGATATATTCTTGTAATCCATTCTTAATATTTTGGGCTAACATTAAAAAATTAGATGGGTCTAACCATAATTCTTCTACCTCATTAGAATATTCCATACTCATAGAAGTATCAATAATTTTAATATTTTTATTATAGTCAAACATTTGAATTACATAATCTTTTTCTTTTGATAAACCATTAAATATATAAATACTAGATTTACTAAAGTCTTTAATTTGTTTTTTATTTAATTCATAATTTTGAATATTTACACCCATAGGATAAATACTATCAATTGTACTATATTCTCCATATAATCGTTCAGTAATATATTGAATTGGATAGGAAGTAGTAGTAATTTGAATATTTTCTAAGTTATCTCTTTTAAAACAACCAGTAAAAAGAGAAACACTAAATAATAAACAAAAACTAAGTATTAATTTCTTCTTCATTTTTTCACTCCTTTTTGTGGTACTGGATCATATCCTCCTGCATTCCAAGGATTACATCTCATAATTCTTTTTATACCTAACCATCCACCTTTTAAAACACCATAGGTTGTAATTGCTTCTTTCATATAATTACTACAAGTAGGAACAAATTTACAACGTCCATGACTAGATAGAGGCATACTTTGATAAATTGAAATCATACGTATTATTATTTTTTTCATACATCCCCATTATACTAGAATCTTGCTTTAATGTAAACAAGCATATCATCTAAAGAAGATAGATATGAAGAAAATAAAAAAAGAGGCAAAAAAAGTTGGGCCCAGGTAATAGTTGTGATACAATGGATATGGTGATAAAATGAAAAGCTTAGCAAAATTAAAAATTCAAACAAATCATCCAGAACTTTATGAAACAGCATTTACACATACATCATACGCCAATGAAATGAATACAGAAAGTTATGAAAGATTAGAATATTTAGGAGATGCAGTATTAGAACTTTTTGTTAGTAACTATCTATATCATAAGAAAGATATGGAAGAAGGAGAAATGACAAAAAAAAGAAGCCATTTAGTTTGTGAAAATGCCTTATTTGAATATTCTACACGTCTTGGTTTAAACGAAGACTTAAGACTAGGAAAAGGAGAATTAGAAAATGGAGGTATGTATCGCAAAGCAATTGTTGCTGATATTTTCGAAAGCTTTTTAGGAGCACTTTATTTAGATAAAGGATATCCAGAAGTTGCTCATTTCATGGAAACATATATTGTTCCAATTATGGAAGAGCAATCATTAGATTTCTTTGATGATTATAAATCAATATTGCAAGAACAAGTGCAGACAGATAAACGTTCTTTACAATATGTAGTAACAGATGAAACAGGTCCTGCACATAACAAAACATTTACAGTTGTTGTGAAAATAGATGATATTGTATATGGAGAAGGAACTGCACATTCTAAGAAAGAAGCAGAAAATTTAGCAGCAAAAGATGCGCTTTCTAAGTCGGTTACAAAATAACTGTTGAAAAAATATAAAAATTCAAGTAAAATATAATAGGCTTAAAGGAAAAAGGTGAGAACATGGGAAGAGCTTATGAAGTAAGAAAAGCAAGTATTCAAAAAACAGGAGCTGCCAAGGCAAAATTATATTCAATGTATGCACGTGAAATTTATCAAGCAGCCAAATCTGGTGGCGTAGAATTAGAAAGTAATAGTGTCTTAAAACGTTTGGTAGAACGAGCACATAAAGAACAAGTGCCAAATGATATTATTAAAAGAGCAATCGATAAAGTAAATAGTGGAGTAGATGAAGCATATCAAACAGTTCGTTATGAATTATTTGGACCAAGTGGATCTACCATTATCGTAGAATGTTTAACTGACAATGTGAACCGTTCAGTGAGTGCTGTACGTGCAGTCGTAAATAAATGTCATATTAAAATGGGAGCCATTGGTAGTGTTATGTATATGTATGAAAATTTATCGATTATTGGTTTTAAAGGATTAGACGAAGAACAAGCAATGGATGCATTTATTGAAAATGATGTTGATGTCAAAGATATGGAAGATCATGATGGCATGATTATGGCATATGCGGATCCTCAAGATTTATTTGCGATGAAAGAAGCAATTCATAAAGTAGATCCAAAGATTGAATTTGAAGTAGATGAAATTACATGGTTACCAAAAGAAAAAGTAACATTATCAGGAGAAGATAAAGAAACATTTGAAAGAGCAATTCATCTTTTAGATGAATGTGAAGATGTAAATCACATCTACCATAATGTCGCACAATAAAAGGAGAATTTAATTCTCCTTTTTTTCGTAAAATAACTGATTCACAGGAACATCCAAAGCTTTTGACAATTTTAAAATTGCCGTCAATGTCAAATTTTTATATTCCTTACATGATTCAATTTGCTTAATATAAGAAATAGATAATTCAGATTTCTCAGCTAGTACTTCTTGCGTAAACCCTTTTTCTTTACGGTAAGTACGAATATTGTTACTAAATACTGCATATTGACTCACCATATCCATATTTGTCATCATAACATCCTCCAAATGGTAAAATTTTCCAAGTACGACAAGATAATTTTCTCATAATTAGCATACAATTACAGTACACTAATAGTAGACTTTTTGTGTGAAATATGTTATAATGAGCTTGTAAGGGAGAGAAGTAGTATGTACCTAAAATTAAAAGAATTAAGAAAGAAAAAGAAATTAACAACTCGTGTCATGGCAGAAAAACTTGGAATCAGTAAACCATTTTACTGTCAAATTGAAAATGGGAAAAGAAGACTAACTTATGAAATGGCAGTAAAGATTTCGGCAATATTTCATAAAAAGCCAGATGCAATATTTTACGAGGCTTATGAAGATAAAATAAATCAAAAATAAGAATACAAAACGTATTCTTTTTATTTACAATTATATATTATTATCATATAATGAAAGAGGGATGCTTACTAAGTGTCCATTTCAATGATGATCACTTAGCTTATGCTAGGTGTTTTTTCATATAACTGTAAAGGAATATCAAATTCCTTTTACATTTATAAAAAAATGTGTTAAAATGTAAACAGTAGGAGACTAGGTGATAGATATGAGAAATACAAACTTTGTTAGCCAAGCGTTACCATGGGGGGGGGTATTTAAGTAATAATACCTTATATTTCTCATGCTATTTTAACGCTTTAATTTATTTAAAATATTTCGAAAGTTGTTTTCATAGTGGAAGCAACTTTTTTGCGCTTAGCAAATAAAGTAAAAATATGTAGTGTAAAATACCTAGAAAACCTATATAAATCAACGGAAAATTATGATAAGATGAAAGAAAGGTAAGGAGTAGTAATATGAGAAAAGTAGAAAGAAAGAGAAACAATCCAGAGATTAAAAAATATTATTTGGTAGGTAGTTTATGTATCGCTATGTTTCTAATGCTAGGAATCGGATATGCAGTATTAAGTCAACAATTAGATATCAATTGAACAGCTCAGATTACATCTAATTGGAAGATATTATTTACAAGTGCAGAAGAAAAAGAAATGAACAATGCGACTACAACGAGAAAAGAAATAACAGA
>CALVKP010000041.1 GCA_944332735.1 uncultured Bacilli bacterium
GGAGAAACAACAGATATTGTAAGTAAAGAAACATATGATTTTAAAGATCGTGGAGATCGCGATATGACATTACGTCCAGAGGGGACTGCAGGTGTTGTTCGTTCATTTATCGAAAATAAAATGTATATACGTGCAAGTATGCCTGTCAAAGCATGGTATTATGGGCCAATGTTTCGCTATGAAAGACCACAAGCAGGACGTTTTCGTGAGTTTTATCAATTTGGTGTAGAAGTATTTGGTAGTACAAGCCCTATGTTAGATGCAGAAGTAATCAGTATTCCTGTTACGTTATTTCGTTTATTGGGATTAAAAGGAGTAAAAGTAAAGATTAATAGTTTAGGAGATAAAGAATCCAGAACAGCATACCGTGAAGCTTTATTAAAACATTTTAAGCCATATCTAAACGAACTATGTCATGATTGTCAAGAACGATATGAAAAAAATCCTCTTCGTATTTTGGATTGTAAAGTAGATCATGAATTAGAATGTATGCGAAATGCACCTAAATTAAGTGATTATTTATCAAAACAATCAAAACAACACTTTGAATCATTAAAACAGTATTTAGATGCTTTAAATATCGATTATATAGTAGATGAACATTTAGTAAGAGGATTAGATTACTACACAGAAACAGTATTTGAAGTAGAAGCAGATATTAAAGATTTTGGAAGTAACAATGTTCTTTGTGCCGGAGGACGTTATAATCATTTAGTAGAAAACTTAGAAGGCCCTAGTATGCCTGGTGTAGGATTTGCTCTTGGTTATGAAAGAATTTTAAATGCAATTGAAGCAGAAGGTATCGAATTGGAAAATGGAAATCAAGTAGATGTATATATCACACCAATGAGCGAAGAAGCCAAAACAGAAGCATTTTGCCTAACGCAAACATTACGTATGAATGGTTTTACTGTTGAAACTGATTATTTAGATCGCACTTTAAAAGGAAATTTTAAGCAAGCAGATCGTCTTGGAGCAAGATTTATCGTATTGTTAGGAGAAGATGAACAAAAAGAACATATTTATACAATCAAAAACAATCAGACAAAAGAAGAATATAAAATAGATCAAGATTATATTGTCATGTTTTTAGATGAAAAGTTAGAAGAAATTGATACAGAAAATAGTGAACATACATGTAATCATGACCATGTATGCCACTGTCATGAAGGAGGATGTCAACATCATGAATAGAATTACTATCAAAGATTTAGAAAATCATATTGGAGAAACAGTAGAAGTACAAGGTTTTATAGCTAATATTAGAGATTTACAATATGTTCAATTTGTCATTTTAAGAGATGGAACAGGAACCATTCAAATGACAATTGAGAAAAGTGAAGAAAAAAATAAGGAATTTGTAGAATTAATCAGTAATACAACTTTAGAAAGTACAATCAAAGCAAGTGTATATGTTTCACAAAATGAAAAAGTAAAATTACGTGGTATGGAATTAATACCTGAAACAATAGAAATTACAAGTAAATCTTTACCAGAACTTCCAATTGATATTAAAGATAAAGATAAAACATTACGTGAAACAAGATTAGATTATCGTTTTTTAGATTTACGTCGTGATGACAATCACTTACTATTTCAAGCGGAAACAATTTTTGAACATGCCGCAAGAGAATTTTTCTTAAACAATCATTTTATGGAAATTCATAGTCCAAAAATTAGTGCGAAAGCTGCTGAAAGTGGAGCAGAAGTATTTCATTTAGATTATTTTGGACAAGAAGCTTGTCTATCGCAATCCCCACAATTTTATAAACAAATGGCTATGGCAAGTGGATTTGACCAAGTATTTGAAATTGGACCTGCTTTTCGTGCCGAAAATTCCCATACTTCTTATCACGCTACAGAAATTAATATGTTAGATGTAGAAGCTAGTTGGATATCTGATGAGAATGATGTAATGGATATAGAAGAAAATTTATTAAAATATATGTTTACACGTTTAAAAGAAACTTATGGAAAAGAAATTGAAGATACTTTTCATGTAACATTAAGTGATGTTCGTGTAAAATTTCCTCGCATTACCTTTCAAGAAGCAAAAAGAATTTTAAAAGATGAAATGCATTTTGTAGGGGAGAGAACAGATGATTTTGAAAGACATGAAGAAGAATTATTATGTCAATATGCAAAAGAAAAATATGGAAGTGATTTTATATTTGTAACAAAATTCCCATTTGCAGCACGACCATTCTATCACATGTTAGATGAAAATGGACTTACAAAAAGTTATGACTTACTATTTAAGGGTGTTGAAATTACAACAGGGGCGATTCGTGAACACCGTATTGAGCAATTAACAAAACAAGTGGTTGAAAAAGAAATTGATCCAAAATCATTAGAATTCTATCTTGAATTTTTCAAATATGGTTGTCCACCACATGGTGGTTTTGCAATTGGAATTGCACGTATGATGATGGAAATTTTTGAAATCGATAATATTCGTGAAGCAACCTTCATTTATCGTGGGCCAACGAGGTTAAATCCATAATGGATACAATTGTTGAAATTGATGGAAAAGTGTATGATTTTACACCTTATCACGAAAAAGAAGAGATTCAAAATTATTATGGATTTATAGGTCCTGATGGAAGTTTTTATCGCGTTCGTAGTAAAGACGCAGAAGATATCGATGGGCCTCATGATAGCTGGGCTAACGAATACATGAAATATCACCATTTACCAAATGATTTTGAGGGATTAACTTCTTCTCGAACTTTAGTAAAACAATATGGTTTTATTTTATGTACTTATACAACGAGATACGATGATACAGTAGATTTATTTATTATTCCTAAAAAAGATGGAATTTTTACCATTGATCGTTTAAAAAATGCACCAATTACAGAAGAACAATATCATACCGCACAAATTGTTGCGACAGATATCCATAATTATAAAAGATAAAAAGAGAAAATTTGTTCTCTTTTTTGTTTACTTTGTGTTATAATGCTATCAATAAGAGGTGGTCATGTGATAAAAACTAAAAAACAAGGGTTATTAATTGTATTATCAGGTCCGAGTGGTTGTGGGAAGAACACAGTATGTAATGATTTAAAAAAACAAAATCATAATGTATGGGAATCTATTTCTATGACAAGTCGTGCTATTCGACCGAATGAAATAGATAAAAAAGATTATTATTTTGTTTCAAAGGAACAATTTGAACAATATATTCAAGAAGGGAAAATGTTAGAACATGCATCTTTTGCCGGTAATTATTATGGAACACCGAAAGAAGCAGTCCAAAAACAATTAGATCAAGGTAAAGATGTTATATTAGTAATTGAAATTCAAGGTGCACTACAAATTAAAGAAAAAGTCCCACAGGCATTATTTATTTTCTTACTACCACCTAGTATGAAAGAATTACGTAATCGTTTAGAAAAAAGAAAAACAGAAAGTAAAGAAAAAATGATGGAACGTTTTCGCATTGCCTACCAAGAAATCAATGAATTACCAAAATATAATTACGTAATCATTAATGATGATTATCACCTTGCGGCAAGCAAATTAAATGCAATTATTACTGCTGAAAAATGTCGTGTAGATCGTATTGAAGAAGTATATTTAAATAACGAAGAAGAAAAAATTCATGAAACATTAGTACAGAAAGATTTAAAAAATATACCAATTAATATCATAGAAAATGCTTCTAAAAAATAACAACTACAAAATAGAAATTCTATGGTATAATAGGGATAGTTTTGGTGGGTGAGAGGCATGTTTAAAAAGACAAAAAACAGTTCAGAACGTGAAAGCGTACTTACAATATTACAAAATTATGCAACATTAGTAAGTCGCAAAAATCATAAAAATCGTCTTTTCATTATCAAAGATATGTTAAAATGTAAAAAATTATACGGCTGTAGTTATGAGGAGTATTACTATTACCGTTTTGATACATTGAATGAAAAAGAGAGAAATACATACATTACAAAAGAAAAAAATCAGTTATTAGAAAAAGCATGGAATGGATGTGCAGATTCTTCTTTATGGGAAAGAAAAACAAAACTATATCAACAATTTAAAAATGATATTAAGAGAGATTATTTATTGTTAACGGGAGATAATTTAAAAGAATTTACTAAATTTTCTAAAAAAAATCCTGTATTTATTGCCAAAACAGATATGCGAAATGAACCACATCAAATAAGAAAAGTTGTTTTAAATGAACATATGAAGCCAGAAAAGATATACGAGAGTTTATTAGAAAAAAATTTAAATGTAGTAGAATCTGAACTAACTCAAAATATAAAATTAAAAGAACTTTATCCGAAGAGTTTAAATACGATACAAGTTATTACCGTTAAGGTAAAAGGAAAAGTACATATTACCAATGCGGTTTTAAAAATAGGAAATGGAAGTATTGTTAATAATTTATATTATGGTGGTATGGTAGCTCAAATTGATTTAAAAACGGGTATGATTACAACACCTGGATTAGATTATCGTGATCATTGCTATGAGAAACATCCATCAACCAAGACAAAAATTATTGAGTTTGAAATTCCTGAATTTGATAAATTAAAACAATATGTTTTAAATTTAGCGCTCAAAATGAAAAATGCAAATTATATAGCTTGGGATATCGCTCTTACAGAAAAAGGTCCTGTTTTAATGGATGCTTCTATGAATCCTACATGGTATCAATTTCCAGAGTTTGTAAAGCAAAAACAAGGAAAGCTACCACAAATGGAATTATTACTTGGACATAAAGTCGAAATCATTCAAAAAAGATCTTCATGATCTTTTTTTGCATGAAAATAACTATTTTATGTATGAAATATAAAAATACTATAAAATCAATGGAAAATATATCATTCGAGTAAATATGAATACTTTTTATACAGGATTGATTTGACAAATAATTTATATGTGGTAAGATATTAAGGCTTTTTCAAAAAAAGGAAGGGGTTTATATTATGGAAGAAGGGTTAATATTGAATAATCAAGAATTAAATCATAGAAAAGAAAGATTACAAAAATTATTAGAATTAAATTATACTTATCCAATTCAGGATCGCCGTTTAATTCAATTCTTATCATTATTAGATTGCCAATTAAATCAGAAGCAAGATAATCAACATGAAGTATATCAATCATATCATCAATTACAAAATATTATCAAAAAATATGCATTAACAGGAAATCAGGTAATTACTGAAACACAGATGTTAAAATCAAAATTTGCTTATGATAATCATATGAAATTATCCGATTTAGAACAATTATTTCAACAAGAAATGCACATTTCAATAGATGAATTTGTAGAAGATTATATGACACGTTCTGACAATTTATATGAACGTTGGGGAATGACAAATATTCCAGTTAGTGAAGAGATAATGAATCGTTATTCACTTTCTAATAAAAAAGAAGTACGTGATACATATCGATTCCAAAAAGATGGAGAAAACAATTATCGTGAAATTTATCATCCAACTATTATGGCTTTTATTTCTTATTTAGAAAACAAAAAAACAAAAGAAAAA
>CALVKP010000042.1 GCA_944332735.1 uncultured Bacilli bacterium
CTTTTCTCACAACTACTCTTTCCATGACATTTCCCTCCCTTCTTTTGCTAGAGCTATTATACCATGTTTATCCCCTATTTTCAACAAAAAAGATAAGAAATATAAGAAATTTGTCAAATAATCACATTACTTATAAGAGCACATATTTCCATCCATTACCCTACGAAGTGACGAACCAAGACTACGCCCTAATTCTAATAGAATTGTAATTCCTCTTACCATAGAAGATAACATAGAACCACTGATATCTCCTCCATATATCCTTTTTAATTCTTCTTTTGATAGTTTCATTCACAGATTTTAGGGTGGACAAAGCCATCTATTACACCGATTACAAAGGATACAATACTACCAATTCCTAATATAATTCCAATATTGATTTCTCCTCCATACACTTGTTTTAATTCTTCTGTTTCTAATTTTCTCACGATATCACACTCCTTATCCAATCTTGTAATTGTTGATATTTTGATTGTTTCTTTGTCATCTCATACAATATATAATTACCTTTCCTATTTCTTTCTTTTCCTAAATTAACTTTCAGTGTAACAAGATACATACTTTGCCCATCTTCTCTTTCTAATTCTTTAGAAGAGATATAGGTAACTTGACATAATGTGTGACCACAATTCCATGTTTGAATGGTATTTAATTCTTCTTTTGTGAGATAAGTTTGTAAATGGTTTTTCTCGCTCATAACTCCATAGACCATTCTCTTTTTTGTTGTTGGTAACAAGAGAAATAAAACGCTAAAAATGAGTAAAAAAATACATGTTATTATTAATAATATATTGGCATTTCTATTTAGTGTTTGTTCGATTGTCCATACGCTTCTCATTCTTTTTCCTCCACAATTTTCTGTTCTCTCAAAATAAGATGACGACCAAATAAATCACGGTTATTAAGACGATGAGAAACAATAATAATCGTCTTTTGAAAAAAAGTATAAAATAAGTTTTTCATAATCTGTCGTTCTAATAAGACATCCATTTCACTAAAACCTTCATCGATTAATAATACCTCAAATGGTTGTAATAAGAGTCGTGCCAGAACAATCCGTTGTCTTTCTCCACCTGATAAATTATAACCATGGTTTGTTATCATCTGTTGTAAGCCGAGCGGATGTTTTTTTATCAGCCGATCAACACATGTACACTTCAGTATCTTCACCAATGTTTCTTTTTTGACGGTACGTCCCAATGTAATATTTTCAAATAACGTTCCTTGAAATAAAGTCTCTTCTTGAGTTAATAAAATAATCTTTGATTGTAACTGTTCTTTTTGATAATCACATAAATCTAACTGATTTATAAATATGTGATGACGCCTAATTTCTAAACGTCCACTTATACATTTTAAGAAAGTACTTTTACCACTTCCACTATCTCCTGTTAATAAAATTTTCTCTCCCTGATATATGTTTAAAAAAATATTTTGAAATACATATTGATCATTATAATAATCATATGTGAAATTTTGGCAGGAAAGTTGTTGAAAAGAAAATTCCAAAAACAAAGAAGAAGTTTCCTCTTTTATAAAATATGGACGAATTCTATCATAGTAATATTTCACTTTCATACTAACATCACTCATCTGTGACGTATTTTGTAATATAGGAACAATGGATTGCCATACGGTAATAAACAAAATGAAATTTCCCATCGTCATTTTTTCTGTACTTGTCATCAAACTAAAATATAAAAATAAATATAAATGAAACGATGTAAATATCAATTGGTATACTAATTCCATTCGTTTATGTTTGTGAAAATAACGATACATCGCTTCATTAAAATGAAATAGTTTTTTTTGATACTTATGCATGAAATTAGATGTTAGATGGGCGGTTGTAATAAAAGAACGATTTTCCATACTTTCAAGAAAAAAAGTATGATTCATATTCATTTCTTGACGACATGCTTTTTCTAGACGTTGTAATTTTTTTGCCATCCATAAATAATAACAAACTGTAAATAAGAAAAATGGGAATAAGAAGATAGACGTTTGTATTTGTATCAAACATAAACAAATAAATAAGAAAAAAGCAAGTAGAAAATCAAAGAAAAGAAATTGTATGGATTGAAATAGTGATGTAATCCATACATACAACTCTTCTCTTTTTTCGGTAAAGAAGGAAGGTTGACTTTGATACCTGCTTTCTCTATGATCACTTAAAATAGAATGATACAAATAAACATCTAGGAGAGTTTGAAGTTTTAATTGCAGAGAAAATAAATATTTTTGGGTATAATATGCATAACAATTGCGAAATATATATATCACGAAAAAGATAAAAAACACTAAATAAAAATAATCTTTTTCTTTTTGTAAAGTAATACCATTCATAAAATATTTTGCAGTTAATGAGAGTGTGAGTTGTAAACATAAAAATATGATGATTAAAACAAATCCCAAAAATATCGTTTTTTTATTTTGTTTTATAAATGAGGTTAATAGATGGTTGATTGTTTGATTTTTCTCATAGGTAATTACGCCTGTTGGAATCATATGAATCATAATTCCTGTAAATTGACTTTGGAATTGTTTCCATGATAGGACAAGAATTCCTTCTTTTGGATCTCCAATCCATATTTTTTCTGTTTTAGGTATGATACGATACACAATGACATAGTGATTTTCTAAAGCTTCATTTTTCATAACAGCAATACTTGGTAAAATAAACTTGCCTTCTACCCAATGTTTCCAGTCATAACGTTTTCCTTCTGCATAAAAACCATGATCATTCAAAAAAGTAATAATATGATAAGCACTTGTTCCTTGATATGTTAAGTGAAGTTCTTCTTTTAATTTCTTATAATCATAATCACCTTGATAATATAATAAAATACTTTTTACACAAGCAGGACCACAATCGTTTTTTTCTTCTTGAATATAACATGGAAATTTTATCATACTTCATCCTCTCCTACTTCTTACTTACTAGATGAGGATGATGAATTCCTGCAAAAAAAATGAAAAAGAATTAATTTTCTTTTTCATATATATGTAACCATTTAGAACCATATCTTTTTTCTTTTAATAATTTTAATGAAGTTTCAATTTTTTCTTCATTATCTGTTTCACAGACTACTTTAACACCTGGTTTTAATAAATGATATGTATCTAACTCTTCTAAAATCTGTGTCATAAAGTGATATTTATAAGGTGGATCTAAAAATATGACTTGAAACTCTATATTACGTTCTTTAAAATAACGGAGTGCTTCTAAATAATCTTTTTTTAAAACAACTGCTTCTTCTGTAATTTGTAAAGTTCGTAAATTTTTTTCAATTGTCTGAATACAGATTTGATTAAAATCTACAAAATATACTTTTTTCGCACCATTACTAATTGCTTCTATTCCTAAATTTCCAGAACCACTGAATAAATCTAGGCAACAAGATTCCGGAATATCATTTTGTAACATGGCAAACATAGATTCTTTCACTCGATCCATGGTTGGTCTAGTCCCAGCAATTTTATGACCATCTAAAAATCTTCCTTTATATTTTCCACTAATGACTCTCACTTTATCATCTCAATTCCGATGTTATTATAGCACTTTTTACTTAGAGGGTGCAAATGCTATGGTTGCATTGTAGATAAAATAGATTCCAAAAATTCAACAGTTTCAATTGCTTTTTCAATCCGATCACTTGTTCTTAGTTTATAAAAAATGCGTACTTCTTCGATAAAATCTCTTAGTTTTTCAGGATTACGATTCAATTCTTTATACCAATAAGAATGGCTTCTTAAATATGTAATATATTGTTCATTACTCTTCAGGGTAAATTGTGTTTCTAATGACATATTAATCCTCAAAATGTTTATAAATTGGACGTGGTTTATATGCTGGTTTTGCTTCTTCTTTTGGTGTCTTACTTCCTAATTCTTGTAATAGTCCAACAACACGTTGTAAACTAGAAACTCCATTTTGAACCGTATTTAAATCAATTCCCTTTAATAACGAAGCCATACCTAATAATCCTTCAGTTATATTTTTAGATTCTACGGAAGAGGAATTAGATGAAACCGTTGTTTCTTTTTTTATATAAGAATTCCATGCACTTTCTTCTTCTCCATATAAATCATAAATCTCATAAAACTTCTGCCAGTCCATTTCACCAGTACGAACATATTTAATTAAACTAGGATTCTTTCTTACAAATGTTTTAAATGCATCTACTTTTGTCACAAGCATCACCTTAATTCAATATATGTAAAAAAAGGAGAATTATCTCCTTTTCTCGTCAATTTCTTCTTTGATATTTTGAATAAATGCTTCTAATTTTATTTTTTGTTCTTCTTTTTGACCAAATTTACGAACGTTAACTGTCTCTGCTTCTTTTTCTTGATCTCCTAATACTAAATTGTATGGAATCTTACGAAGTTGTGATTCTCTCATACGATAACCTAACTTTTCATCACGACTATCGATTTCAACACGTACACCAATTTGTTCTAATGCTTCTTTTACTTTTTCGGCATATTCTAAATGATATTCACTATTCACTGGAATAATATTTACTTGTACTGGTGCTAACCAAGTTGGAAAATGTCCTGCAAAATGTTCTGTAATAATTCCAATAAATCTTTCAATAGAACCAAAGATAACACGGTGTAACATGATTGGACGTTTCTTACTTCCATCTTTATCGACATAAGTAATATCAAAACGTTCTGGTAAATTCATATCTAATTGAATTGTTCCACATTGCCATACACGACCTAGAGAATCCTTCACATGGAAATCTAATTTTGGTCCATAGAAAGCTCCATCTCCAGGATTTACCTTACATGTTTTACCAGCATGTTCACAAGCTTTGGCAAGTGCTTCTTCTGCTTTATTCCATACTTCAATTGAACCAATATATTTCTCTTCAGGGCGAGTTGATAATTCAATCTCATAAGATAATCCAAAAATATGATAAACACGGTCAATAAAGGCAATTAAACGGATAATTTCCTCTTCTAATTGATCTTCTTTTAAGAAGATATGAGCATCGTCTTGCGTAAAGGTACGAACACGGAAAAGGCCATTTAATGCACCACTTGCTTCATGTCTATGAACTTGTCCTAGTTCTCCTAAACGAAGTGGAAAATCACGATAAGAATGTAATCCATTCTTGTAAACAAGTAATCCTCCTGGACAATTCATTGGTTTAATAGCGAATTCTTTCTCATCAATCTTAGAAGTATACATATTATCTTGATAATTTGCCCAGTGTCCTGAAATTTCCCATAGATCACGATTTAACATAATTGGTGTTTTAATAAATAAGTATCCCTCTTTTTTATGTTCTTCATACCAGAAATCCTCTAACGTTTTTCTTAACGTCATCCCATTTGGTAACCAGAAAGGAAATCCTGGACCATATTCACTAAACATAAATAGTCCTAATTCTTTCCCAATCTTTTTATGATCTCTTTTCTTAGCTTCTTCTAAAAATTCTAGATGTTCTTCTAACTGTTCTGGAGTTTCAAAACATACTCCATAAACACGTTGTAACATCTTATTTTTAGAATCTCCTTTATAATAAGCACCACTTACTTTTAATAGTTTAAAGTTCTTACATTTCTTTGTAGATTCGACATGTGGTCCTCTACATAAATCAATAAAATCATCTTGTTTATACGCACTAATTACTTCTCCATCAGGCATATTTTCGATTAAATCAATCTTATATGGATCATCATGGAACATCTCTAAAGCTTCTTCTTTAGAAAGTTCTACACGTGTAATTCTCTTATCACTTTTCGCAATTTTTTTCATTTCTTTGGCAATTTTATCTAAATCATCCTCTGATAATTTTGTATCCCCAAGATCCATATCATAGTAAAATCCCTCATCAATGACAGGTCCTACCCAAAACTTTGCATTTGGATATAATCTTTTTACTGCATGTGCAAGTAAATGAGCACATGAGTGATTTAAAACACTTAACTTTTCATCTGACTTAATATTATTCATAATTTCTCCTTCTTCCTAATAAAAAAACGCTACCTGAAAAACCAGGAGCGTATATACGCGGTACCATCCTTATTTGTACTTAATTAGATAACGGCATAGACCGGAATTCTCTTTCGAGTTCAGCTCATAGGTAGTAATATTTTAACTCTTTTACAGGTTCACACCATTCCCTGCTCTCTTTTAAAAAGAAATTTAAAATATCATGTCCTAATCATTGCTTTTGATATTAACATCATATATCTTTTTTTATCTTTTGTCAATGATGATGGCCTAACATTACACTAATCATTAATATAATCACACCAACTAATACGCCAAGGATTGTTCCTTTTTCTTTTTTATGTTCCACTAAATGAGGAAATAATTCAAAAATAACAATATAAGAAACCATTCCTGTTGTAATAGCAAGTAATATACCTAATAAAAACTCGTTCATTACTCCACTCATAAAGAACATCAAAAGTCCTCCAATAAACGTAGAAATAGACGTTAATAAAATCATAAATAATGTCGTCTTCCACTTCTTATCAGAGGTATAAAAAGTAGAAGTTAATACCATTCCCATAGGTATATTATGAAGTCCTACTCCAATACACATTAAAACCCCTAATTCTAAAGAACTTAATACACTGGTATAAATAGCCATACCCTCAATCATATTATGAACAATGAGAGCAATACTAGATACAATCCCAATATGTGTTAAATTTTCTTCATCGATTTCTTTTTTCTCATCAGCATGATGGTCTGGAATAAAAAAATCTAAAAATTTTAATAAACAAATACCAACGGCAATAAAAAAGATTAAATAACAAATCGTAATCATTTCATTTTGCCCATCACTTAGATGCTCAAAACTCTCCGGCAATAGTTCCAATAATACCAATGATGTCATCACACCAAATGCCATACTAATTGAAAAATTCATCACCTTATGATTATTTTTCGTTGTTAATACAATGAAATAACCAATTAATATAAATACTCCTACAATAAAAGTAGCCCCTAAAGCACTTGCTACAC
>CALVKP010000043.1 GCA_944332735.1 uncultured Bacilli bacterium
GCAGCACTATGAAATATCGTTGTAGTGACTGGGTCCATTTTAAATACTAAGAAATATTTCATGCAGATAATGACTCCTCTCCAGTATCTTCTTTATTGACAATTGTTGTATAGAATGTAAAGTTTTCATCATCGTCTAACTTTAAACGATAAAGCGTATCGTCAATTACATACCCTTCTGGTGCTTCTAATTGTTGCATATAATATGTCCCTGTTGTTTCAAAATTAAACGTGTAAATTCCATCTTCGTTTGTATATCCTGTATCTAAAATATACTCTTCTTCATCGTATAGTTCAATTTTAGCATTTTTTAACGGATTGCCATCTTCGTCCTCCACTGTTAGAACAAGTCTTGGGACAATCCTTTTATAAGTTTTTGTAACTGTTATTTTTTGTCCTTTTTTGATTTCAATTTCTGTTTCTGGATAAGGTAATTCATATCCTTCTGGAATCGATGTACTAACAAGCTTATATTTACCTACAGGTACTTCGTAAAATTTCACTATCCCATCTACTCCGACTTTGGCAGATGCAATAGTTTCATCTTCATTTCGTAAATCATATTTACCTCCAACAACTGACTGATATGTTTGATCTTCACATTTTAATTGAATCATTCCAATATTTGCTTGTTCTTTTTGGTTTTGTCTAGTGGCAAAGAACCACCCAAAGGCGAATGCAGCTAACACTACAATTAGGATAATCAATGCAATAATTAAATTTTTTATTTTCATAATACATACTCCTTTATATTATATATTAAAATGAAACATACTGTGTTTCTATCCATATTTTATTTTCATCAATGATTTGTAATGTCGTGTTTAAATTTTCATCTTCGTCAGAAGATATCATATACAGAGTTAAGTTCTTACATTTCATTCGTTTCATATCTATATTTTGTATTTCATCGGATAATTTAACTGCTTTTATTTCCATTGCTTGTTTTATAAAATCATTATTTCTATCTATACAGTTAGCAAATATGATTGTATTTTGACGATTATTTGTTTTCTTAGCAATTGCAATTGATTTTTCATTTAATTGTGAGAAAATAACTATTTCTTTATTTTTTGTAAAATGCAATTTTAATTTAACTGTAAAATCACTCAATAATGAAATTAAAAAAGATACTGTAAATAATGGCATTAATAAAAATAGTATATAAATGAATGTTACATGAATCATATCTATTCCGTTTTGAACGGGAACAGTACTAACAAGAGATACATCTTCATTCAAAATAATTGTTTGAACTGCATATATAAATGAGAAAACTAACTTTGATATCATATTTGTTCCCACACTAAAAGGATAAATTAATACTGTGAGTGTAAAAGCCGAACCAATTAATAAAGTTGGTATAATTTTCTTTTTATAATATATATTTCTTCTTACCATTATTAAAGTAAGAAGTGTGATTAAAAATGAAATTACAATATAAATCACATTATCTATACTCCTTTGTGCACATAAATACTATATATTTAATTCGCTATTAATATAATATAACATAATTAAAAAAAATGCAAAAAGGAAGCATCACGCTTCCTTCTAAAGTGATATCATACATCTTCTTCTTTTTCAATGAATGATAATTCTTTCATATCGTCTAATTTATCTTTGATTTCAGGTTTAAAAAATCTAATCGTAGCTTGAATAATAATTGCTACTGGAAGTGATAAAATAATACCTGGAACCCCCATTAAAATACCACCAGCAAACACACTGAAGATAACAAAAATTGGATGGACTTCATTTGTTTTACCATAAACCAGTGGATTTACTACATAACCATCTACGCTAGATAAAATAAAGAAGGCAATTAATGTTTTAAAGAACAACCATGGACTCGTTACAAATGCTGTAATACATGCGATGCAGTTGGTGATAATTCCACCAAAATATGGAATTAAATTAGCAACTGCTGCTAAACAACCTAACAATAGTGCATTTGGGTGTCCGATAAAATAAAATGTTAAAGTATATTCAAATAAGGTAATTACTACAATTTTTAAAAATCCAGTTAAATAAGCTTTCATTTCTTTGTCTAAAAGAGAGAAATATCGATAAGCTTTTTTAGATTTTCTTTTTAAATAAGTTTTAAAGTTAGAACGAATACGTTCCATATCTGATAGTAAATAAATACTTGCGGAAAAAGAAATGACTGCGGTTGAAATAACACCTAATGAAACTCCAATCACATTGATAGCACCATCAGATACATATTTTCCTAAATCTTTAATAATATCATTAAAACTAGCAGACAGAGATTTTTGTAAAGATCCAACGTTTAAATCATGTCCAATACTTAATTCTTTTAAAAAGGCAATAATATTATTAAATAGACTAGATAATTGATCAAATAATAATGGTACAACTAAAATTAATATAATTGCAAAAACGGCAAGTACCAAAGCAATTACTAAGAAGATACTAAGGCCTTTTGGAATATGATGATCTTGTAACCATCTACAGGCTGGATATAATGCATAAGCAACAATAAATCCAATAAAGAAAGGAGTAATGATTGCAATAATCTTATCCGTAACCCCCATCCATAAATATCCAGTTTGATATAGTAAGAAAATTGTTAGTACCACAAGTGCGATATTTACTAAACGAAAATCCATTTTATTCTTTATCATAATTATTTCCTACTTTCTAGACAAATTGTAACAGGGCCATCATTTGTAAGGGTTACTTTCATATCAGCTCCAAAAACACCTGTTTGAACTTCAATTCCAGCTTGTCTTAATTTCTCATTCCATAAATCATACATTTTGGTTGCTTGTTCAGGATGCATTGCATTGATAAAACTAGGTCTACGTCCTTTTCTGGCATCAGCATATAAAGTAAATTGTGAAACACTCAATATTTTACCATGAACATCTAATAAAGAACGATTCATATTCCCATCATCATCAGAAAATACTCTTAAATTCTTTACTTTTTCTACCATATAATCAATATCTGACTCTGTATCATCATGTGTAAATCCAACTAAAACTAAATAACCTTGATCAATTTGTCCTACACATTTTCCATCTATCACAACAGATGCAGAAGATACTCTTTGTAAAATTGTTCTCATTATTTAATTAACCTTTCTACTGATATGATATGTTTTAAACTCTCTAAATCATGCATAAATTTTTTTAATTTTTCAAGATTAGGAACACGAATTGTTATTTCAATTAAAGAAGTATCACCACTTCTTTTTAATGTATTAATACTATCAACGATAATATCTCCACTAGATGTCTTAGAAATAATATCTAATAACACATTTTTGGAGTTTTCTGCTTCTATTAATAAACTGGTATGGTATTTTTTAGATACAGTATCATTCCAATGAACAGAAATAACACGTTCATCTACATGATCCATATTTGGACAATTCATACGATGAACACTAATACCATTTCCTTTGGTAATATATCCAACAATATTATCTCCAGGGATTGGTTGACAGCAATTTGCTACATTGACTTTAATTGAATCAATTCCTTCCACAATAATATCATCTTTTATGACAACTGGTTTGATTTCACGATCAGTTACTTTCTTTAAAATCAGTTCTTCTTTTGTGTCATTATTATTTTGAATCGTATTTAATGCTAAAGTGGCAGTAGTTTTTCCATTTCCAATATTGGTATATAGCTCTTCCATATTAGCACATTTCATTTCAGATAACATCTTTTCAGTATTTTCTGGAGTAAAGAATTCATTAAAAGAAACTTTTCTTTTTCTTAATTCTGCTTTTACTTCTTCCTCTCCTTTTTTTAAATACTCTTCTTTATCTATTTTATTAAAAAATGCTTTAATTTTATTTTTAGCTTGTTGTGTATAAGCAATATTCATCCATTCCTTAGATGGAATTGCACTCTTGTTTGTCTTAATATTTACAATATCTCCATCTTTTAAGACGTAGTCTAATGGGGCAATTTGATTATTTACAATTGCTCCCACCATACTATCTCCTACTTTACTGTGGACACGATATGCGAAATCAATTGGCGTTGATCCATTTGGAAGTTCTATCGCATCTCCTTTTGGTGTAAAAACATAGATACTTTCTTTTAAAATATCTGATTTAACAGAATTAACAAAGGCTTCATCACTCGTTTCTTCTTTACGTAGTTCCATCATTGTTTTAAAGAATTGTAGTTTCTGTTCCATTGCATTTTGTATATTTGCTTTTACATTACTTCCATGCTCTTTATATGACCAATGAGAAGCAATACCATTTTCTGCAATCGCATCCATTTCATATGTTCTAATTTGAATTTCAAATAATTTTCCATCGATTCCAAATACAGTTGTATGTAAAGATTGATACATATTCGGTTTTGGATTTGCAACATAATCTTTAAAACGTTTTGGCATAGGTTTAAATTTCGCATGAATTAATCCTAATACTTGATAGCACTCACTCTCTGTATTTACATAAATTCTCATGGCAAACAAATCATAAATGTTTCTAAAACTTTTCCCTTTATCCATTTTTTTATATATACTGTAAATACTCTTACTACGACCTTTAATTTTATGAGGAATATGATTTGCATTTAATATTTTTTCAACTTCTGCAATCATTTTCTCAACGGTTTGATCACGTTCTAATTTTGTTTCATTTAATGCTTCTACAATTGAAAAATAAACATCGGGTTTTAGATAACGAAGACATAAATCTTCTAATTCTCCTTTAATTTGATTCATACCTAAACGAGCAGCAATTGGAACTAAGATGTCTAATGTTTCTTTTGCTTTTTCTCTTTGTGCTTTAGAATCAATTGCCCATAAGGTACGCATATTATGAAGTCTATCTGCTAATTTAATAAAAATAACACGAACATCTTCCGTAAGCCCTACTAAAATTTTTCTTTGACTTGCTAATTTAGAATCATTATCCCCGTTAAAACTAAGACGATTAATCGTCGTTACTCCTTCAACTAATGAATAAACGTCTTCTCCAAATTTTTCTTTTAATTCTTCTTTTGAGTTTTCTCTGTTTTCTAAGATGTCGTGAAGAAGCCCTGCACAAATCGTCTGATAATCGGCTTGCATATTTGCTAAAATGTATGCGACATTCAAAGGATGATTGATATAATCATCCCCTGTGAGACGTACTTCTCCTTGATGTTTTTCTTTTGTATATAAATATGCATCATGAATCAAACTCAATTCCTCTTCATTTTTGATATACGTTTTTAAAAGATTTAATACATCCTCAAAACGTATATTCTGATTTACCTTTGTCATTCTATCACTTTCCTATGCATTAATTCCTTTAATTAGAATTTCTTCATCTTCTTTTTTTACTTTTTTCTTTGGTTTTTTTTGATCTTTTATATTACGTCTATAATCTAAATCTAACCACAATTGACTGGCGATAAATAAAGAACTGTATACTCCTGAAATCAATCCAAACATCAGTGCGATATTAAAATTCAATATTTCATGGCTACCCAATAAAATTAATATTACGACTGGAATTAATGTTGTAAATGTCGTTACTAAACTACGTCCAAATGTTTCTCTTAAACTTTCGTTTACAACCTCGATATATTGTTCTTTTTTCTTTAATTTGCCGTGGTATTTCTTCTCTATATTTTCACGAATACGGTCAAATGTAACGATTGTATCGTTAATAGAATATCCAACAATAGAAAGCATTGCGGCAATAAACATACTATTCACTTCTAATCTAAAAATACTAAATAATCCAATCATCATAAATACATCATGTAATAGTGCAACAATCGCACCAACCGCATATGTAAATGTAAAGCGCATTGAAATGTATAATCCAATCGCAATTCCAGCTAGTAGTAATGAAATCACTGCATTTTTAATTAATTCTTTTTTAACAATATCTGATACAACTCCAATTTCAGTTGTTGCTTTATATTTATCGTTAAAATAGTTTTCGGTTGTTTTGATTTCTTTTTGTGATAATGTATTTTCAATACGAGCACTCATTGCTCCACCTGTTAACTCATCGACATTTTCGATTTCATAACCTAATTCATTTAAATCGTTACGGAATTCACTTTTGCTAATTTCTTTTTCTCCTGTAACGGTAATACTACTACCACCTTTGAAATCAATTCCTAGTTGTAATCCCTGTGTAGTAAGAGAAATTACTCCCGCAATTACTAAAACAATTGAAATGGTATAGAATATTTTACGTGAGTTTGCGAAATCAATTTTTGAAAATGGCTTATAAGTAGATTTCTCATTCTTTTTACGATCTGGAATCCATTTTCTTTTCGCACCGACAAATAACCTTGGCTTATCTTGGAACCAACCAGTACTTACGAATAATTTTAAAATGTGTCTTAAAATAAATACCATAATAAACATCGTAACAAAAATACTGATGATTAATAATGTCGCAAATCCCTTTACACTACTCTCTCCAAAAATAAATAAGATAATCGCTACAATCAATGTGGTAAAGTTAGAATCGAAAATAGTCCAAAAAGATTCTTTATTTCCTAACTTAAAGGCCATATCAAGTTCAGTACCTTTGTATAATTCATCACGAATTCTAGAATATGTAATAACATTGGCATCTACTGCCATACCAATTCCAATCACAACCGCTGCAATACCAGGAAGTGTTAATACACCACCGATTAACCAATATGTTCCAAATGTTAAAACGGTATAAATTAATAACCCAAAACTAGAAACAAGACCTGCAAAACGATATAAGTAAATCATAAGTGCCATAATTAATATAACGGCAATCACTCCAGCAGTAAATGTCATATTTAGAGATTGATCTCCAAATTGTGCTCCTACCGTTTTAGAAGAGATTTCTTCTAATTTTGTAGGTAAACTACCAGAATTAATTAGATCAACAAGATTGCTAACTTCTTCTTCTGTAAAACTACCTTGGATAATCACATCACTGGCAAATCCTTGTGATACACTTGCTACACTAAGACAGTTAGAATTTTCTGTTCCACACATGTATTGTTCTGTTTGAAAAGAATCCCCATCTTCATAGTCTAGCCAAATGACAATACGATTGTCTTCCATCGTACTTATTTTCTTCGTTACATCATAAAATTTATCTTTATCTTTTACACTTAAAGCAACTGCTGGTCTACCACTATTATCAGTTGATATTTTAGCTCCTCCACTACGTAATACAGAAGCATTCATAAGTAGATTATCACTTGTATCACGGAATGTTAAATTAGCTGCTTGTTTTAACATGCTACGTGCTTCATCTGGATCTGTTACACCAGCTATTTGAATACGTATTTTATCGTCACCTTCTACAACAATACTAGGTTCGGAAACACCTAAACTATCAATTCTTCTCTCGACAGTTTTATACGTATTCGTAACCATATCTTTCGTTACTTTTTTACCATCTACACTTTTTACTTGGTATAGAATTTCAAAACCACCTTGTAAATCAAGGCCAAAATTTAATTGCCCAAAGATTGGTTTGATAGAAAATCCTAACCCAATAGATATCAATACCATAATTATGGTATATAAAATGACTTTTTTGCTGTTTTTCTTCTTCATTTGTTCTTCCTCCTAAAATCTCACAAAATCGGTCTTCTTCTTTTTCTTTCTAATACGGTTTTAAAATAGTCATCTAATTTGACCTCATCACAATTCATAATATCACTTACAATGTGATATAACTCTAAATTCTTTTTCTGTACCCACTCTTTTTCTTTTAAATAATTCCATATATCTTCTTCTTTGATATATGGCAATTGATGACGTTTTAAATCCATACGTTTCGCATGAAGAGCAGGCATAACATGTTGATACAATTCTTGTTCTGACTGAAATGTAGTTCCCACCTTATCGCCTCTTTTCTCATACATCATTATTATACCTATTTTTTTAGAAATTTTAAAGTCAAAAATAGAAAAAAGACATACTTAGGTCTGTTTTTTTATCACTAGACATAAAATGTGTTAGACAAAGGGGAATGCCATGAGAAATAAATTTATTCGTTCTACAGTTATTTTATTAATTGGCGGTGCTATTACGAAATTACTGGGTATGATTATAAAAATAATTATGACAAGAAACATTGGAAGTACTGGAATGGGAATTTATATGTTACTATCCCCTACTTTTATGTTACTGATTTCTTTAGCACAATTGGGACTACCTGTCGCAATCTCTACTTTAATTGCCAAAGAAGAACAAAAAGAAAAAGAAATTATTTTTTCTTGTATTCCAATCGTATTCATTATCAATCTTTTCTTAATGATTTTTTTAACTTGTTGTTCTAAATTCCTAGCTTTTTCATTAGTACATGAACCAAGATGTTATTATGCATTTTTATGTATGGGATTTGTTTTACCATTTATTAGTATTACAAGTATTTTAAGAGGTTATTTTTTTGGAAAAGAACAGATGTTTCCTCATGTGTTTTCTTGTATCATCGAAGATGTTGTATGGTTATTTACTCTAATGATTGGTATTCCATATTTCCTAATAAAAGGAATTGAATATGCAGTTGCTTTTATTATTCTTTCTAATATTATAAGTGAATTAACTTCTTTTATTGTTTTATTCTGTTTTTTACCAAAACATATAAAAATTAAAAAATATGACTTATTACCTAAATGGAATACAATAAAAAAAATATTAAATATATCTCTTCCTGCAACAGGATCTCGCTTTATAGGTAGTATTGGTTATTTTTTAGAACCAATTATTATGACACATGTGTTATTACAAGTTGGTTATTCGAATCAATTTATTGTAAATGAGTATGGAATTTTAAACGGTTATATCATTCCTATGTTAACGATGCCAAGTTTCTTTACTATGGCGATTAGTCAAGCACTCATTCCTGTTATTAGTAAAAGCTATGGGAAAAAAGATTATCGTGGAGCTAAGAAAAAACTAAGTCTAGCGATACTCTTATCTTTTATCATTGGAATTCCAATTACTTTTCTTTTTATATTCTATCCGGAAGTTCCATTACAGATTATCTACCAGACGCAAGAAGGAATTCCTTATTTAAAAGTATTAGCTCCTATTTTTCTTCTTCACTATATACAAGCACCACTAACCGCTGCTTTACAGGCTATGGAACAAGCGAAAATTGCCATGAAAGGAACTTTACTAGGCATGATTTTAAGAACCATTATCTTATTTATTTGTTGCTATTTAAAAATAGGATTATGGGCACTTGTCATTGCCCTTTCATCTAATATTATCTTTGTTACCTTACATCAAGCAAACTATGTGAGAAAAAAAATTAAATGTTAGATAGAAAATTGCCAATATAAAATAAGATGTAGTATAATACATTGCGGTGATGCATATGGATACAAAAATTATTGATTGCAAAAATACAATAGATGAAAATAAATTAAAAGAATGCGGGGAATTATTAAGAAAAGGAGAAATTGGAATATTTCCAACTGAAACAGTATATGGAGTTGGAGCCAATGCTTTTTGTGAAACTGCTGCTATGAATATATTTAAAGCCAAAGGAAGAGCCAATGATAACCCTCTTATTGTTCATATTGCTGATTTCGATATTTTAAATGAATTAGTAGAAACACCAAGCGAAATGGAACAAAAATTAATCGATGCTTTTTTCCCTGGTCCATTTACTCTCATCTTAAAACGAAAAGAAAAAGTACCAAATGTTGTGACAGCAGGTTTAGATACAGTCGGAATTCGTATGCCAGAAAATGAAATCGCTCGTAAATTAATCACTTATGCGAAATGCCCTATCTGTGCTCCTAGTGCGAATTTATCTAGTCGTCCTAGTGGAACAAAACTAGAAGATATCAAAGATGAATTCGATGGAAAAGTAGCGTTTATGATTGATGGTGGCATGACTACAATTGGAGTTGAATCAACTGTTTGTAAAGTAATAGATGGCATTCCTACTATTTTAAGACCAGGAAAAATTACACCACAAGATATTGAAGCCGTCGTTGGTATCTGTCGTTTAGATTCCCATTTATTTCAGAGTGCGACTGGTAAAGTAGAAAGCCCAGGTATGAAATACAAACACTATGCTCCAAAAGCAGAAGCTTTGATGGTATATTCAGAAGATGAAAATAAAATGATTGGATTAATCAAAGAAAACTTAAAAGAAAATACAGTAATTATCGGTTTTCAAGAACATAAAAAATTCTTTCCAAATCAGTCATATTATGCTTATGGACATATAGGCAATTTAGATGAAGTAATGCACAATATCTTTACTTTATTACGTCAAGTCGATCGCCAAAAACCTAATTTTATTATCATCGAAGGTGTAAAGAAAGAAGGACTTGGAATTGCAATTATGAATCGTCTCATTCGTTCTGTTAGTTATCATTATATTGAAAAATAAAAAGGCATTCCTGCCTTTTTAGGTGGAAATTAAATCTTGTTTCTTGATTACAAAAACATGATGGTTTTTTTGAAAGGCATAAAATACTTCATTCAATGAGACACCTTTCCCTTTTAATATTTTATGAAGCCATTTGGTATCTTTTCCAATTTCATGTAATCCACTCATATTAATCACTCCATCTAAGATGAGTGGAAATGGATAATCACTACCTTCTTTGGCAAAAATAGCTAAACTGCCATCTTCTTCTAATACCGCATAATTTACTTCCTCTATTTGATGAATCCCTTCTTCTTTTAATTTTACAAATAAATAATCTAAACTATAATTTAAATGACTAATATTTTTAAAGTTTAATTTTCCATTTTCAATTAATAAAACAGGACTTTTCCCAAAAGCTTTTTTTAGAGTTTCTTCTCGTTTCATAAGCCATTGCAATAAAAGTTGTAATCCCCATAATAATACTAAAATAATGCTATCTATATAAAACTGGTTTCCAGTTGTACGAATCGTTGTCACAGAAAATACAATGATTAAAATTAGATTTCCTAACTCAAAACATGACATAGAATTTACTTCTTTATGTTGTTGGAAACGAAAAACAACTAATAAAAATAAATAGATTAAACTTATCTTCCAAACGATTTCAATCATTTTATCACCTTATTTCATATTGTTCATGTTCTAATTTTTTATACATCACATATAGTAAATTAGGTGATGATATGAACTACTTAAAGCGTTTAAAAAAATATAGTATTGCTTTCTTAATCTTTTTAGGAATTATTTTTATATTTACTTTTTTTCTCTCTATTTTTCACTATTTTGATGTTTTACCCTATCAAGTTGTAGTAGGGATTAAATTCGTTATTTTATTAATTAGTTTTTTGGGAGGCGGATTTTTTATGAGTGTATCTGCCACGAAAAAAGGTTGGTTAGAAGGTCTTAAATTTGCTTTTATTATTAGTATATTCTTACTTTTATTTCAAATATTAGGAATTGATAAAAGTTTTCATATAAAAGATTTAATATTTTATTTTATTCTTTTTCTAACTTCTATCTTAGGTGGAATGATTGGAATTCATTTTACATTACATGAAAAATAAAGCACGCTGTGCTTTATTTTAATTTCTCAACAATCTTTTCAAAGTGCATATTATGACTTGCTTTTAATAACATGTAATCATATTTTAATGGCTTTGTTTCTATATAATGAATATATTCTTCTACTGTATGAAAGTATAAGCAATGTTTTATTTTTCGCTTCATAACCTTTACTTCACTTCCGATCAATATAAAATCAATCTCTTTTTCTTTTTGAAATACACGAGCAAGTTGTTGGTGTATTTTTTTGCTCTTTTTACCAAGTTCTAAAATATCTCCAAATATCATACATTTCTTTCCTGATAATGTTTTTAAATATTTTAAAGCTGCACAACTAGATTCCAAAGAAGCATTATATGTATCGTTAATTAAAATTTGGTGTTGATTGATAGGAATATGTTCTAATCTTCCTTTTAATTGAAAAGTCGTATGGTTTAAAACCTCTATCATTTCTTCCATACGAACATGATATAAAAGTCCTACTTGAAGTGCTAAAAAAATGCTGTCTAATAAATGATATGCACAATATGGAAGAGATACTTGATAAACTTGTTTAGAAACTCTTAATATTAAATCAATATGATCTTTTCTATGTTTTATTTGTGCATGAAACGTATCTTTGCTTACAAGAGTCACATCATATTGTTGCACTGCTTTTATCCGTTTTAAATAAGGATCTTCTCCATTTACTAATAACATTCCATGATGCATCCCTACCGTAATCTCCATCTTTGCTTTAAAAATATTTCTTTTTGATTTTAAATATCCAATATGACTCGTTCCTATATTTGTAATCAGAGCGACATTAGGATGCGCTAACATCGAAAGACGAGCAATTTCTCCCGAATGATTCATTCCCATCTCTAGCACTAAAATTTCATGATTTTTATTTAATTTTAACATGGTCATAGGAACTCCGATATGATTATTAAAATTTCCTTCGCTTTTCAATACAGAATATTTTTTTTCTAAAAAATGGGCGACTAACTCTTTTGTTGTCGTCTTACCTACACTTCCCGTAATAGCAATTACACTTACTTCAAATTTTTCTTTGTGATAACGAGCAATTGTCTGCAATGCTTCATCTGTATTATCAACCAACAAAATTGGAATGTCAGTTTTAATAGAAATGATTTTAGATACAATAATCACACTGGCTTTTTTTTTAATTGCTTCTTTTATATATTGATGCCCATCCAATCGTTTTCCGACTAAACATATAAAAGCATCCCCTTTTTTCATCGTACGGGTATCAATAGAGATATTCGATATCTTTTTATCCTTTATCTTTCCTTGAATTAATGTACTATGTAGAAGCGTTTGTATCTCTCCTACTTTCATTTTCTCACCTTTTCTTTATGATTTCAAAAAATGTTTGAAATAATTTTTGACTCACCATATCATATGAGAAAAGTGTTTCTGGGTGCCATTGTACACCAATAAAAAAGGGATGTTTTTTATCTTCTAATGCTTCTATCACGCCATCAGAAGCAATTGCTACAACATGACCTTTCTTTAAATCTTTTACCTCATATTGGTGAAAACTATTCACTTGGAATGTTTCTGTTTGTAACATTTGATATAATTTTGAATTTTTATCTAATTTTACTGTATGTACATAATTTTGTTTTTTCATTCGATGGTTAGAAGTATGTATTTCATTTAAATGACCACGAAAATAAACTCCCATAGCTTGCATTCCCATACATATTCCTAATGCTGGGATTTGATTCTTATAACAATAATCTAGTGCATATAAATCATAATCCATAACCTCATCTCCTCCAGGAAATATAACTCCAGAGCATAAAGCTAGTATCCTGTTTAAATCTTTCTTTTCTTCATCAGTGAATGCTGGTACATCAGTAGCTTTTTTATCTACATAACAAGTTGTACTAGTTGGAACAATTCCAAGAGGAATACCCCCACAAGATACTACAACCATACGAATATCATCATACATGACTGTGACAGAATTTTGACCTCTTGTCTTTTCAGGTCTTCCCATAATACCGATAAATGGTTTCATATGCCTCCTTTATAAAATAAAAAAGTATTGGATTAATCCATATACTTCGTCATTGATTTCATCATTTGATTTACCTGTTTTTGACTTGGTTTTCTTCCCATCTGCATCATCATCCCTTTAATCATTTGTTCATTGATTGGTGGGTTTTTTTTCATATATTTTTTCATATATCTACGAGCTAAGAAGAAACCTACTACTGCACCAGCAATAAATCCCCCTAGTACTTTTAATAAATCCATTAGAAATGCAATCCAATCCATGTTATAACCTCCTAAATAGTATTCTACTAAAAAAACATAAAACTTTCAAGACTTACTACAATTTATGATTTTATTTTTATATGATTCATAAATGCTTTCAAATAAAAATAGTCTTCATTTTCAAAATCACAAACAAAAATATAAGGATCCATATAATTTAGTAAACGAAAGATGCCAGGAATTGTTTTAGTCGTTATAATTTTTAAATAACTAGAACGAATGAAATAAGAATCATTTGTGATTTCATAATGATATCTCTTTTTACAATGAGGATATTTCATTTCAAAATAGTGCTTTAAAATATCTTTAGGCCATGGTTTACAAAGTTGTAAATAACAAGGAATACGATATGTGATTACTTCTTCTTTTCCTTTTATAATCTGTTTTAACATATAGTATAGATCGAATTCTTTTTTCTTTAATGTAGTTACTACTTCACTTTGAATTAAAAACAAATAATATGTTCTCATCCTATCACCATTTTTATTACAACATATTCTCTTGTCAAAAACATACGAAAAAAGTAGGAACTTCCTACTTAATTAATTCAATCATTCTCTGAAGTACAGAATCAAAATCTAAATGATGCGCTTTTAAAATATCATCTTTTGAACCACTAGCTCCAAATGTATCCATCGTAAATAAAAATTTTTCATTATAAACGAAGCGATACCAACTGAAAGAAGATGAATACTCTAGCACAAAAGTTTTTATATATGGAGTTAAAATTGTATCTTGATACTCTTTAGATTGTTCTAAAAATTTCTCCATACATACCATACTTACAACACGAATATCAATTCCATGTTCGTGATATAATTTTTCTTTTAAGCGCAGTGCTGTTTGTACTTCTGGACCAGTAGCAATTAAAATCGCATGTAATACACTTCTCTCTGGGCCGATGATATAAGCACCAAACTGTACTTTTTCAACATCTGATGTAGTTACACTTGTAACTGGAGTTTTCGATAAAATTAATGCACTTGGCTTATCTTTTTTCAATATTTCATTCCAACATCCGATAATTTCCTTCATATCACAAGGACGATATACATCAAAATTTGGTGTAGCACGTAACGTAGCTAATTGTTCAACTGGCTGATGTGTAGGTCCATCACTTCCAATGGTAATATCATCATGTGTAAAAATATAAGTAACAGGTAAATTCATGAAAGAAGACATACGTAAAGCTGGTTTTAAATAATCAGAAAAAGATAAAAAAGTAGAACCATATGGATGAAAACCAGTAAGTGCCAATCCATTTAAAATAGCTCCCATTGCATGTTCTCTAACTCCAAACCATATATTTTTCCCGATATAATTCGTTTCTTTTAAAATATCAGGATAATCTTTTAGATATGTTTTAGTAGAAGATGCTAAATCCGCACTTCCTCCAATGAGATAATCATAAGATTTTGCTAACTCTTCCAATACGATATGATTCAAATCACGAGAAGCTATTTTATCTTCTGGGGCTGGAAAAGCCCATTCTTTTTTACTTAAATCTATTATCTCTTCACGGTTTAATAAAAATTTCAATTCTTTTGGTAATTCTTCTCCTGTTTCTTGTTGATATTCACGATATTCATTTGCCCATTCTTGATATTTCGCACTCGTATGTTGGGCTAAAGCAGCTGTAAATGTACTCTTCGCACCATCATGCACATAAAATGGAGTATCTGGCATTCCCAATTTTTGTTTTAATTGTGCCATATCTTGATCATCTAATACTTTACCGTGAACTGAATTAGTTCCTTCCAAAAGAGAACCTTCTCCAATTTTTGTTTTTATACGAATGATGGTTGGCTGTGAAGAACGCTTTGCTTTATCCAAAGCATGATCAATATCTTTTACATCATTTCCATCTGCTACAGTCAATGTTTCCCAACCACAAGCTTCAAAACGTTTCAATATATCTTCATCTAGTGTATGTTTTGTATCTCCATCTAAACTGACAGAATTAGAGTCATATAATACAATTAAATTGTTTAATTTCCAAGAACCCGCCAATGAAATTGCTTCCTGAGCAATCCCCTCCATCAAATCACCATCACCACATAAACAGTAAACATGGTAATCAAACATTTTTTCTACTTTGTTTTTTTTATCTGTACGATGTAATAAAAACCGATTTTCTAATATTTTTTCTCCTAGTGCTAAACCTACTGCTGTCGCAATCCCTTGACCCAATGGTCCGGTTGACACTTCTACCCCTTCTGTCACACCATATTCTGGATGTCCTGGTGTTTTGGAACCATATTTACGAAATTGCTTTAAATCATCTAATGTTAAATGATATCCACATAAATACATGGTTGCATACAAAAGTGCAGACCCATGACCAGAAGATAACACAAACCGATCACGATTTAACCAATGTGGGTCATTCACATTAAACAATAAATGTTTAGAAAATAATGTATACATCATCGGAGCAGCGTCTAACACAATCCCAGGGTGTCCGCTCCCAGCTTGCTTAATCATATCAATTCCTAAAGTTTTTATATTACGAATAATTAATTCTTCCATTGTCATAGAAATCCCCTCTATTCTTAATTCATTATAACATGTATTTATTGTATTAGTAAATTAATTTAGTTGGATTATTTGACATTCATCGCAATATATTCGCGTTCTGATTTGATTCCGTCCTCCTCCATTTTTTGCTGACTCATTGAACTCATATAAGTAAATGTTACAATAAATGCTAAAAAGCCAATCACAAATTTGTTTTTTAATAATTCTTTCATACTACATCCTCCTCTTTCTGTATTCATCTTACTACGAACACTTGTTCGTGTCAATACCAAACACAAACAAATGTTTGACTTTTTACGTTTTACATGTTATACTGTATACAGGATGTAAAAGGAGGGGCTTATGAAAGAATTGACAAAGCGTCAAAATGAAATCTTAAACTTCATTAAATCATATATTGTTAAATACGGATATCCCCCAACAGTAAGAGAAATTGGGGCATCATTAGGAGTATCTAGTCCAGCAACCATTCATGCGCATCTAGAAAATTTAGAAGAAAAAGGTGTTATTAGAAGAAAAGAGACAAAAAATCGTGCGATTGAATTGCTTGTCGATAATGAATATGCGAAAAAGGAAGAAGAAGTAGTAGAAGTTCCATTACTTGGTAAAATTACTGCTGGAAGTCCAATTGAAGCAATTCAAAATCCTGGAGAATATTTTTCCCTACCCGCTTACTTAATTCCTAAAAACAAAGAAGTATTTACTTTAAAAGTCAGTGGTGAAAGTATGATCAATGCAGGAATATTAGATGGTGACATTGTAATTATAGAAAGACAAAATACAGCCCGTAATGGACAAATTGTCGTCGCAATGACAGAAGATAATGAAGTAACTTTAAAAACATTTTATAAAGAATCCAATTATTTTAGATTGCAACCAGAAAATGATACCATGGATCCAATTATTTTAGATCAAGTATCCATTTTAGGAATTGCGATTGGATTATATCGCAAATTATAATTTTAAAAAAATATTATCAATATAAATCATAGTCATAAAACTATGATTTTTTTATTAAAAAAAGCAGTTTTAAGAAACTGCTCCAAAAAATCCTAAATAGATTAAAAACGCTAAAAATATTATACTCAATATCCAGCCATTGATACGATCCATTTTGGTTGTCTTATTTTTGATTCCCAAAGCCATAGTTGTAAAAACACCGGCAATGAGTCCTCCAATATGAGCTGCATTATCGATCCCTGGGCTCATAAAACCAACTAATAAGTTTAATATAATAATTGGTATAATTTGTGAACGTAATACCGTTCCTAAATAAATACGATAGTGATATCCAAAATATACCAAAGAACCAAGTAATCCAAAAATAGCACCACTGGCACCTGCACTAATTTTTAGACTACTACCAAATGAAATAGATAATAGATTACCAGCAATCGCACTTAATAAATAAATCATTAAGAATTTCCATTTACCTAGAAAACTTTCTAATTGTGGGCCAATTACATAAAGAGAATAACAATTAACGAGTAAATGAATGATTCCGATATGAATAAAAGCACTTGTAATTAAACGGTATAATTCCCCTCCTCTAACTAATTCTCCTAAATTAGCACCAAACTTAAGTAAGGTTTCGACATCACTGGATCCATTTCCAAGTAAATACATGAGAATAAAGACAAGAATATTTATGATGATAAGTGCTGTAGTAACCACTGGCTTTCGCATACGAAAGACATCTTCTGTAGCCTTGGCATCTTCTTCTGATTTTTTCGTAATATCTTGTGTTAAACGCATAAATAACTCAACGCCTTTTTCTTTAAAAGTTGTTTGTTTTACTAAATCAGGAAATGCTTCACAAACAAGTTTATTCTTTTGTAATTGCATCGTAGAATTATCAAAGACAGGAATGCAAGAAATATGTTCAAATTTCTGTTTCTCCTTAATTAAATTAACATTATCTCCTAAATTTAAATAAAATGATACCATTTCCATATTCATAGAGATTGTTTTCTTTTTAATTTTCTTTAAAATACTACGTGTTTTTAATAAGTCGAATTGAAATTGCTCATCATTATGAATATAATCTGTTACAATTCTAACAATCGGATAATCACTTTCTAAGTTTTCTAACCAAATTTCATTTTTCGCACCATGTAATACAATTGGATTATAATCCTTATCGGTAATAAAATAATGTAATAGTTTCATCACTAATTCATCATTCTTTGTTTCAATGATCATTCCTTGTTCTTCCATTTTATCACCTATCTTTCTAATTGCTTTTCAATGTTTAAAAAACATTCTGGTAAAGGACTATCAAATTCCATATATTTGTTAGTACGAGGATGAATAAATCCTAATGTCTTGGCATGTAAACATTGCCCTGTCTCATCAAATAATTTACGATTTCCATATACTTTATCATTGATAATAGGATGCCCTATATAATTCATATGAACACGAATTTGATGCGTTCTACCAGTTTCTAGTTCTAATTCTATTTTTGTCGCATGTTTATATCGTTCTAAAACACGAAAATGTGTCACTGCTTCTTTGCTATTCTTATCTGTTACTGCCATCTTCTTACGATCTTTTAAATCACGTCCAATGGGAGCAATGATATCTCCACTATCTTCTTCAATTCTTCCCCAACAAAGTGCAACATACTTACGATGTGTCGTCTTATTTTTTAATTGTGAAGCAAGTGCCATGTGAGTCTCATTATTTTTAGCAACTACTAATAAGCCTGTTGTATCTGCATCAATTCTATGAACAATTCCAGGACGAAAATTACCGTTAATATCACTTAATTGCTTAGAATGATACAATAATGCATTTACTAAAGTCCCATGGGGATTTCCTACAGCAGGATGAACAACCATTCCATTTGGCTTATTCACTACTAATAAATCATCATCTTCGTAAACAATATCTAGAGGAATATTTTCTGCTTCGTGACTCATTTCTTCTTGAAAAGATTGTACTTCTATTTTATCTCCTATTTCTACATGATAACTATTCTTACTAGGAGCTTTATTTACTAAAACAGATCCATTTTTGATCATCTTTTGAACCTTTGTACGACTAAAACCAGTTAGATTCATAACATATTGATCTAATCTTCCAGCTTTTTCTTCGACTGTAAATTCTTCCATCCCATTTCCTCCTTTAGTAATGCAATCACACATAAGAAGACACCAACACAAATACAAATATCTGCATAATTGAAGATTGGCATATGAATTTGAAAAATTTCAAAATCCAAATAATCAATGACATACCCATGTATTAGACGATCCCATAAATTACCGAGAATTCCTCCAATAAATAAGCCATAACCGACTTGTTCTAATGTATTCTTCACATGATCTTTCATTAAAAAATAATATATGACAAATAAAGTAACACAAGCAATACAAATTAAAAAGATACGATTGCCACTTAAAATATTAAAAGCTGCTCCGTAATTTCTAACATAAGTAAGGTGAAAAAAATCTCCAATTACAGCAATACTTTTTTCAAGTGATATTACTTCATTAATTACGTATTTTATCAGTTGATCAAGAAAAAAACAAGCAAAACTAATTCCAATAATTTTTTTCATATTACCACCTGTACTATTATAGCAAACTTTTATCTTCTTTACTATATTATTTTTATGACTCATATTGAAAAAAACCTTTGGTAGCACTTTGTTTGCCGTTTAAATCTAGCCATAATACATCAACATTCTGAAATTCTTCTACCATCTTTTTTCCTTGCTCTACATCCATCATATATAATACTGTACTAAGTGTATAAGCTGTCTTAGAGTCTTTAGCAATGACTGTTACTTTATCTATTTTCTTAGCTGGATAAGAAGTATTTGGGTCAATTAGAAGATGATAACTCTCTCCATCATATTCATATTTTTCAATATCACTTACATTCGTAACAATCGTGCGATTTTTCAAGTGAACAATTGTTGCAACATCATTTTGATTTAATATTTCTAGTGCAACTTTATAAGATTGATCATTGAAAGACAAACCAGTTGTCGCATTTCCACCTTCTTGAATTAAATATTGACTTATTTCTTCTTCTTTCAAATAATCTATAATTTCATCATTCGCAAACCCTAATGGAATTTTTCCTAACTCAATCATAGGATGTGTATTTTGAATTTGATTCTCTCCTAGTAACACAAGTGACGCTTGATCTTCTTGTTCCCATTTTTCTATTTCTTTTTTTGTTGGAACTTTCTTCTTATTTTTTAAATAATGAGCCCATCCATCCATTACAGTTCCATTTGTAATTTGAAAAGCTCCATTACTTCTTTGAACAAAATCATTACTATATTCCAACATTTTATATAGTTTAGATGGTATTGTAAGTACATCACCACTTTGTTTGTTATAACGAATCGTATGAAGATTTAAAGTATCATCATAGGATTGATGAATATTAGAAAGCTTTTCATATTCTTCATAAATAGATTGTACCTTATTCCAAACTTTTTCTACCTGATCAGGTTCATCTTCATATATACGAACGATAATATCTGTATTAAAATAATGAAATTTCTTTTCATATAGTTTTACTTTACTAGAAAAGAAACACATAAAAACTATTATAATTGCTAATAAAAGAGCAATAGACCAAATTACAATATTTATTTTTTTATGCATATCATCCCTACTTTCTTTTCTTTATTTGATAATCATTTAAAAACTCATTCATATCCTCATAATCAATATACGCTCCATCATTTTGAATCCATCGACATAATTGTAATCTTTGAAAAATACCATGTTGATTTAATGTAAATAAAATATCATATGCTTCTTTACTAAGATGAGAAGCAATCACTAAAAAATCCTTTTTTTCTTCTGTATCTGGTATATTTACCATTTTAAATGCTGTCATTTCATAATTACGAGCTAAAATTGTTAATAATTGATTTTTAGGAAAAAAAGGAGAATAGATTAACTCAGGTCCATAATCTCGTTCTATTTGCCATTTTAAATCTTTTAAATAGGGATTATGTTTTAATTCTTCTAATAAAGCTGTATTGTGATAAAGATAATCAACATTTTCATACCCTATATGAGAAATAACATCATAAAAATTTCTATAACCAAAAGGAATTAAAATTCCATCATTTGATAGTAAAAAACCAAGCCTGTTATAATTTCCGTCTTTTTGTAATAAATCTTGTTCCATGAAATCACCATCTTTATTATAACATGGTCCAAAGAAAAACAGTAGATTATTTATTTTCTACTGTATCTAAAGCCATTACTTTTTCATATACTTCTTTTAATTCTTTTCCAATTTCTTTAATATCACGTTTTTTGGCTTCTAAATATCCTTGCTCTGTCACATCAGGCAATTGATGTTCTACGATTTTTTTAATTTTAGCTTGAAATTCTTCTAAAGTTTTTGCTTTATAAATATTTTTACCATCTTCAAACCAATCTTCATAAATTGGTATATCTCGAATTAAAGTAGGTATTTTACATGCTAAAGCTTCCAAAAGTACAATTCCTTCTGTTTCTTCATGTGTCATAAATAAAAATAAATCAGCACCAAAATAAGCTTTTTTTAACTCTTCACGAGGCAAATAACCAGGAAAGTGTAGATTATCCAATTTCGTTGTTACAGCCTCTCTAACACTACTAGGAACCGTATTTAAATTGGTATATCCAAACCAAACAAATTGATATTCAGGCATACGTCTAGCTAATTCTACAAATTCTGTAATTCCCTTTCGCTCTAAGTATAATCCAACACTAATAATCACTTTATCAGACTCTTTAAACCCAAATCTTTTTCTAAAATCTTCTCGATCATGAGGTTTTTTTTGATAAAAATTTAAATCGATTCCATTAGAAATCGCAACAATAGGTTTCCCTAAATCATACCCTTCTAATAATTTCTTAGAATATGGAGTTGGTGTAATAATATAATCAGCAGAAGAATATAATTTTTTTAACCATGTCTTAAAAAGTGGAGCCACTTGATTTGATAGGATAAAAGAATTTCTAAAATCTTCCTCTGTTGAATGAGCGTGAAAAATTACTTTCTTACCTGCTTTTTTGGCTTTTTTCCCCATCAGATATGATTCTGGAAAAATGGTATTAATATGAATAATATCATAATCATCTTTTGGATCTAATGTATATGCGACATTATTTAATCTTAAAGCTTCTTGTTGATGGATAATAGCGCGTCCTACACCACTTTTTTCAACTTCCTTCATTTTATCTGAATGTAATAATATCTTCATTGCACACCACTTTCTATTATTTTTTATTTGTTCTTTCTTTCTTAGATTCTTTCTTTTTATTTTTTGGTTCTAATACTAATTCTAAATTATATTTCTTTAATAATTCATCTAATACATCATCATTTTTAATCTGTGTTTTGATTGCCATAATATAGTCACCTATTTCATTATATCACAAATCAACTCGAACTAATATCACATCTTCTCCAATTTTTTCGATTTGTTCCCATTTTATTTCTATTTCATTTTTATTAGAAAACAAAGAGACAAAAAATCTATTTTTTTCAATCACTAACTTTTCCATATTCCCATTCAAAGAATTAATTATAACATCAATAATATTCCCGACTAGTTTTCCATCGGAAATATTTATAACATCTTTATGTTGAAGATCTGATAATCGCATCATACCACCTAATTAAATATATGTACTTTTTTATAAAAAAGAAGTGAGCTTAAGACTCACCCCCCTATCAGTATATAAAATCTTAAATATCTATTATTTATTTAATTGTAATGGATACCATACATTCGCACTAGGAATATAATATTGAATCACTAATTGATTACTACTATCATAATAAATGACATATTTGTTTTCTTTTTTAGCACTCGTAATTATATTTTCTACATCTTCGTTAGAATATATATCACGCATTAATGTTTCCATCATATTTTGAACTTGCGTTTCAGTATACCCATTTATCTTTAAATATTCTTGATTAGATATTTCTTTTTTACTTTCTAAATCATATAAATAGGTTTCTACTTCTTGTCCTAATGGCTTATTTGCACAATAATCATATTTTTCTGCAGCAACTGCAACGTTTAATACATGATTATGGATTTTAGCTTGAATGCCACTTTGAATACTAATTCCATATTGATATGTATTTATGGCATTTGCACATTCTGGACGAGTCATTTGATCACTTGTTACTTCATTATAATATGCATCTATTTTTTGATTCGCTTGTTTTATTATTTTATCTACATTTTTATCTTCTATATTGGTTGTTATTTTTTGAAATTGTAAAGTACTATAGTTTAAACATCCCTCTACTTTACATAGGTCTAATTTTCGATCTACTTTTACGGTAACTTGTTCTTTCTTTTTTTCTATTTTATTATCTTTAAAAATCATATTAGAAAGTACATAAGATGCACTTCCTAATACAATTAATATGATAATCATAATCATTCCTATTACTATTTTCTTTCTACTCATAATTCACCCCTTTAACAATAACCTGTCGTTCTTCCTTGGGTTGCACAGTTTCCTGCCATATCACAGATTGTAAAACCATATGATACAGAGTAAGAACCAAATGAACCTAAAATATCAATGTCTGAAAAATCTAATGATGGTTGTTTAGGACCATTAAAGTTAACATTTGGACCAATCACACCACCACTGTTTCCAGTGACATTTTTTCTCCATCCGAGACCTGAATCAACATTACGGTTATCTATGTAATTGATTGCTGCATAACAAGTGTAGTATGATGTTTGACCTACTGTATTTGTATAAGGCCCTCTATGCATTGTTACACTCCAACGAGGTGCGGTTTTATCTATTCTGATTGTGGTTGATGCTTCTGGAGAACAAGTTCCGTTAGAAATACAATATCGTACATATACTTTTTCATTTCGTTCCGTCGTAAATTGTGTTGTTGTAAATGTATTCTTTGCTGAATTAGAATATGTTGTCCAACTACCACTCGCATATTTCCACTGCCAATAAGCAACGCTTATTTTAGTATTTGGTGCTTTTACCGTTAAGGCATAATTATAATTTACCCAATTTCCATTTGTTGGATTGGTGATTGTAGGGGCATCTAATTTATTTGTTACATGTACTTGTTGATTGCCAGGACATACTGTACTATTTCCTACATTATCATATACAGTTCCTGGGGATGCTGTAGTTGTATCTGTTTCTGGATAGAATGTATGTGTTACATTTCCTTTACATCCTGATCCGTCTGGATCACTACATGTTCCTGTTATGGTTACAGAACCTCCAACTACCCAATCTGATTTTCCTCCTGAACTAGTACAAGTTGGTTTCTTACGGTCTAAACGAATGGATTGATTTGCTTGGCAGGTTGC
>CALVKP010000044.1 GCA_944332735.1 uncultured Bacilli bacterium
TCTGATTTACTTGATACAGCACCAAACAATGTTATAAACCAAATGAAAAAAACAATTAGTAATATACTAATTACTAAAATAATCACTGGTTTTTTCTTTAATTTTCTTCTTTTTTTCATACACACCAAAAACGAGCTTTATGCTGGCTCGTTTCCTTCTTGATTTGCTTCTTCTCTTGCAGATGCTTGTAATTCATCTAATATTGTTTGAATAATTTTCCATTCTTTTTCTGTTTCAATTGGTTCTAACATCGTTGTTTTTGTATTTGGTGTATAAATAGAAGCATACACCTTTGTATTTCCATTTTCATCTACAGTATTATCTGTATACACCATATAATTTTTCTTTGTTTCTTCACTTTCAAATGTGAATAATACTTCGCACTCTACTTCTTTTCCATCTTGACCTTTTACTTTAAATGTCATTTTTTCTTCTTGCATACTTAAATCCTCCCTTTATCTAGATAAGTTTGTAATATAATATTAGCAGCCAAACTATCTATCTTCTTCTTTCTTTTTTTTCTAGATATATCAAACTTCACCATATAATTTGTTGCTTCTACAGTCGTCAACCTCTCATCTTGTAAAATAACAGGTAACTGAAATCTCTTTTCTAATTTCTCTTTAAAATCTACTGATAAGAGTGCATGTTCTCCCATACTATTATCCATATTTTTAGGTAATCCTAAAACAAATTTTTCAATGGAAAACTCATTCAAAACTTTTTGTAATTCATCAAATAAATGCTCATAATCCCCTTCTTCATAACGAATGGTATAAAGAGGTGTCGCAATTGTCTGGGTTTCATCAGAAATGGCTAAACCAAGCGTTCTAGTACCTAAATCTAACCCTAAAACTCTCATCGATGATCCATATAATGATGAATTAAAAACTCTAATATTTCAGCCCGATCATAACGCATAATCATATTGCGTGCCTCTTTATGACTCGTAATATAACCAGGATCTCCACTCATTAAATATCCTACTAGTTGTGTCATTGCATCATAACCACGCTCTTCTAAAATTGCAATTACTTTCGTAATACAATCACCAATGAGTCCTTCTCTAATATCCTCGATGTGATATACTTTTGTTTCTTCTTTCATAGTCTCACCTACTTTATGAATACGTCTTTATTTTAACATGTTTCGACATTGATTGCAATCTAATTATCAGAATTTCAAAGAAATATGATACAATCTTTAGGGAGGTATAAATATGGAAACAAATGACATCATCTTAAATGAATATAAAAGATTAAAAGAAAATGTAGAAAAAGCAGAGGATCAATTATCTAAATTTTGTGATTTACACATGGACAAAGATACAAATAGTATCAATGTAAACCAACTACATCCAGAAGAATTATTTAAATTAAAACAATACTATGAAAAAACAATCTTAGAAAAATTTAAATTCAATATTTTTTACATGACCGTACAACAATATCAAGAAAAGCCAGGCCACTATTTTTATGAACTACCAACACATGATAGACTTCAAGAAATTCCATGTGATTATATCATCATAGATGATATAAATCATTTTCAAGAATATCAAATTCAAGTAGGGGAAAAGAAAGTATCATGCCCTAGCATGACAATATCTCCAAATCTATACTCAGCTATCTATCGTAAATCTTTACAAGAACAACTACATCAATTATCCAGTGAAAATATTCAAAAAGATAAACAAAAATTAAAAAAATATGCGAAATAAATCGCATATTTTTTATAGACTTCCTTTGTAAAAATAAATTTTCATTGCATTTTCACTATATGTTGGTTTAGAACAATCAATATCAATAAAATTAGAAATAGCATAAATTAAATACTGTGATGCAACTAATAAATCATATTCACATAAAATACCATCATATCTACTTTCTATCATTAAATTTTCATCCTTTTTTAAGTATTCCAATAATTTTTGTTCATATGAACTTGTAGTTTTTTGTTTAAAATAAATATTTTTCTTGCAACTTAAATGCTCATAATTAATAAATCTTCCATGTGAAAAATTTTTCTTTTCGTGAATTAAACAATTGTATATACCTGACTCGATTATTTTACTTTCTAAATCACTAGCTGCAGATTCTGTGAAGTCTCCTGTAAAAATATTAAAACTATTTCCTTCTTTTAAAAATTTTTTTAGCACTTTCTTATTTTCTTTAAAATATTTATCAAAATATTTTTTCCAATAGTTTATACTATCTTTGATAAAATCTTCAATATCATTTCGTGATTTATTTTCAAAATATAGTTTTAAAAATAAACTAGCAGGAGCTAAAGCACCTTCAAATGATAAAAAGCCTCTTTCTTTTCCTTTATTTGCATTTGTCCGATATGAAACAATATTATTTTTAGATATTCCCGTTTTAGTAACAATTTTTTGTAATTCACCTTTTGTTATAATGTATTTTTTATTATTATCTATGAAACTTGATGATATAATCAAATCATTTGTTGTCCCAGAATAAGTAAATAAAAATACTGCATCTACACTATGATTGTTTCTATAATATAAATCTCTAGGATATAATGCAATTGTATTTGTTCCATACAAATAATTAATCAATTTAGATGAAAACATTGCACCAGCAAATGATCCACCTGTTCCCACAAAAATACTATTATTTAAACTTCTAAAATTAATTTTGACTAATCTGTCATAAGCGCTACTATTTACAGCATGAATGATTCTTGATTCTAAATGATTGACATTAATACTGCACCTTTTTATTTGCTTACGAACCACACGTTCAAACTCTTCGCACGTACACTTTTCTTTTCCTTTTTTTATTTTATACAATAACTGAAGATGTCCTCTTGCACCAAACTTTTTTACAACTTGTTTTGTAAGTTTTGTGGCTTTTTCAAAAGTAGAATCTATAAATTTATCATCAACCACATAATTATTTTTTATATACTCACTAATAAATATTGCGAAAAAAGCATCTCCAGCACCTGTTGGATCAACCTCTAGTGATGGATTACTTAATATTTTATGAATTATATGATGATCAAAAACTAAATCCGATCCTGTTTTCCCTCTAGTAACAATTATCATGTTAGGTTTTAACAAGCTATATATATCTTCCAACGTTTTTATAGAAAATCTATTTTTCAAATATTTTTCAACCCGTTCATTTAAATTAATAAAATCAAACTTACCCTTCATTTTTGTAATAATATCGTCATCACTATAATTTTCTAATTCAAAATATTGTCCCAAATCCAACATTTTTCTATTATCACAATTATCAATAATCATTTGATTTTTCTCATTTAAATTATCAAAAACTAAAACATCATCTTCATACAATTGATTTAAAATCTCTTCCACATTAATTTTACTTTCATCATACCACCTTTTTGCTTTGCAAATCGGGCATCGTTTTTTAGAAGTAAATTCCAATTTACCATTTACCTCTTGATATGACACATGAAAACAACGCGTATGAATGTCATCTATCATTTTTACATGTTCAACATTCACTCCAACTTCCTTTAAACTATCTCGTGCTATAATACCTGCCATATCATTTCCACAAACACCATAAACAGATGTTTCAAAACCTAACTTAGCAATATTTGCAATTATGTTGTGGGAAGTCATTCCTCCATTTATTCCGACCAATTTTCCATTTTTATAATAAAAATCTGTAACTAAATCCCCAATACTAATTATTCTCATTTTTTACCATCCTTTTTACATACAATACTTCACTTTTCTTAGAATAATCTCCATTTTTTGCTAAACATTCTAATATTTTTCTTCTGTTTAAATCAAAAATTCCCAAAGAATCTTCATATAGATTTGCACTATAAGGATCCCTCCAACTATACGGGCTAGAAAAATATAAACCTTCTATAAAATTAAAGAAATGTCTATAATCAATAGCCCCATGATTTGGCAGAAACATTTGACTAATTCTATTTACACCTGGATGTCTTACAACAACTATTTTATCAACATTGATTCCTATATCATAAAAAGTAGTTATTGCTAGTTGCATTGTTTTGCCAGTCAATAAATTATCATCTAATATAATATATTCTTTTTCTTTATCAATTTTGAAAAGTTCGATACCACCAGTTTTAAAAATATCAAAAAATCTTAATTCTAATGATTGTTTTTTAGAATATCCTGTTACATTCTTGTTGAATTTTAATACAGAAACATCATTTATCCTATTATCCATTGATTTCATCATAATTGGAAGTTCCAATCCACCATAACATATACCACAGATACCTTTATTAAAAATATTCATATCATTTTGTAATGTTAAATAGCAAGTAATCAAATTTTCAGCAAAATTATCTATCTCTCTATATGCCCTAAAATCTTTAGAATAATTTACTTTATCGAATTGTTTATCAAATACTAATCTAAACTCATTCGTAATTAAAATTGTGTTTTTAATTAATTTTATAACATCAGTGCTGGTAATTTTATAGTTTTCATCAAAAGAAATGTTTTTCATTAAATTTTCAACAACCATTAAATTATTATAAATTTTAAACATTAATGAGCCTTTATCTAACATTTCTAAATTAATCATTACATTTTTTTCTATATCATTACTGACAATTTGTTGATTTAATAAAATTAATAAATAATTTCTTATGTTGTCAATTAAACCTAATATCATTTTGGTATTATTTAAATCATTTATATCAGAAGTATTTTCAATTGCCACCAAAGATTTTGAAAAAAATTCCATATTATTACTCAGCCATTCATATATCATATCCTTAGTTGTTATATCTTTTTTTGTATTTTTATCATGTGTTCTTTGAGATAAAAAATAATAATATATTTCTGAACCCCGTAATAATATATTTTCATTATCATACATTGAATAACACAAACTACAATCATTACAAGTTAACCATAACTGTTTTAGTGGATTGTCATCTGATATATTAATCCATTCATACATAGGAATTTTTATACTCCCACTTGATGGATCAAATAAGCTATCTATTCCATCTATTTCCTGAAATTTATTATTAATCAGATTATTAAAATATAAAATTTTATTATTTTTTCCTTGAGTCATTTTCTTTTCCACTTTGGCGTATGCTTTTGTATACTCACTTTGTATAGCGTGTTCCAAACATATCGTAGGTAATAGTTTTACTTTTTTTAATAAACTTAGAGTTCCATTTACCCCCGTGATTATTTGTCCATTTTCAATAACCGGAAAACATTTATCTAAAGCACCACTCGTTTTTTTCACACTAAATCCTTGTGAACAATTCAACATAGAATAATCATTTCCATTTTTGTCACCACAATCCCCAATTCTAAGCATTGAATTTTGTGGAATGCCCATCATTCTCTCCGCAATTTGTATAGCTTGATCTTTAGTAGCAGTACCTATTTGCAACACTTGTTTTCCACTATGTATTCCTATTGTTAAATTTAAATTCGAATTTTTTGAATTTCTTATTAGAGAATTAATAGTTTTAATCATTACATTACTAATTTCTTCACTATGCTTCAAAAGTATCAATCTTATATTTATGATTGTGTTAGTTTTAGAGTCCATTGAATAACTTATCTTACAATATTCATTTAAACTAGATGAATTTAATATAGCAATTATTTTTTTATTTAGTTCTTCTAGTTCAATAAAATCTTCTTTAGATGTTATATATTCACTAATATTAAAAGGCTTTTTGCTGCCATTACTAGTCATAAATATCCTTGCACCATCATTCGTAAGTGCGTACATTTTTAACAATTGTTTTTCAGTAAACCCATATTTATCTTTTAAATCATATATAATATCTTGTAATAAATCATTTAACCCGGTTTCTCCCCTACCTGTAATAAAAACAATTGGAATATATCTCTTTAACATATCCGCTAATATAGGTAAAATACGAGCATCAATCTTTGTTGAATTATCTTCCGTTAAAGTTCCATCTATATCAAAACATACAGCATTATACTTCTGTTCTAATGCTTTTTCATAATTTTTTATTAGTTCCTCATTTAACATAGAATCCTCCTCAAAGAATTTTGTGTAAGCTTTTTATTGTTTCAAATTGTGCTGTAGAATCCAAATTTTCATTAAAATAAATACCTTTTCCACCTTTTTGTTCCCAATCAACTAAATTCTTAATACTATCGTCAACTAAGATATCATTATGTTCTGGTAAATAAATTTGAGTTTTCTTTACATGTGGAGGAACAAAAAATATTGGTAACTCTACTTTTCTACTTCTTAGCGCTTTTACTTTTGCTTCCATTTCAATCAAAGTATGAATCTTTGTCAAAATTGCAATTTGCTTCGATTTTGATTGACCATCTAACAAATAATCAATTGCATTATTTATCACTTCAGATTCGTCCAATAACTCGAACCAATCTAGTTTCTCAAAAAATTCATTCCAACTTAAATGAGGAGATTGCTTTTTCTTTTCTACCACCCTTTCTTCAGTATCAAAAATCACTCCATCAAAGTCAATAAAAATTTTATGATTAGTCACTCCATATCACTTCCCTGTAAATTTATTATATCAAATATATAGGAAATATTATGTCTTAATTAAAAAAAGAAATAAAATATTCCTTCTTACATTCACTCAACAATTTTCATTCTACTAAATTCAAAGTGTCTAATATCATTTCTCAACTCACAAAAAGCAGTTACATAAAAACAATGATCATATTCAAAAATTTGAATAGGATGAATATATCTTTCTTTCCACTGTCTTTTCAAATCTTGGTATAAAATTAATACTCTTTTATGACTTTGTATCGCTTCCGTTAATAGACGATAAATGTCAGATTGGTTGGAAATTCCGTTTACAATAAAATATTTACTTCTTTCCTCTTCCACATCATACACATGTTTAATTCGATGGACTAATTTCTCATATTTATCAAAATATATGTAATTAGATTCTTTTAATATTTCTAAAATATCTTCTAATAACTCTATATCATATTTATTAAATTGATGATATATACTTTTTCTTTGAATCATATAATAGCCACCATTTGGTCCCATAAAAGTTTCAATGGGAATACCATCTGCTTCTAATTCTTGTTTATAATATCTAACCATGCGTTCTGTAATACCCAGTTTTTGAGATAATTCTTTTACTGTATACTTATTTCCTGTATTAAGATAATTTAACATCTGAATTGCATGAGAAATCTTACCCATAGTCGTACCTCCTCGAATAACTATATTATATACAAAAAAGTCAGTTTTTGAAACTGACTTTTATTCACTTGTTAATACTGCTTTAATTCTTCTTACTCCAGCACTACTAGACTCTTCCTTTTTTATTTTAAAATGTCCAAGTTCACTTGTATTAGACACGTGAGGTCCTCCACAGATTTCTAGTGATACATCTCCAATTTGATATACTGTTACACGGTCTCCATAACGTTCTATGAATTGTGCTTCTGCTCCAAGTTTTACAGCTTCTTCTTTAGATACTTCATAGTGTGTTACTGGAATTGAATCTTTGATCCATTGATTTACTAAATCTTCTACTTGTTGTTTTTCTTCTGGTGTTAATTTATGATCACATGGGAAGTCAAAACGCATTCTCTCGTCGGTAATGTTACTACCCATTTGATGAGATTCTGGACCAATGACTTTTTTTAGTGCTGCATTTAAAAGGTGTGTAGCTGTATGATATTTAATATTCATTTCAGAATCACTTTGTAATCCACCTTTAAAACGTTCTTTTGAACCAGCACGAGACTTTTCTTGATGTTCTTTAAATTTCTCATCAAATCCTTTCGTATCAACTGTCATATTCTTTTCATGAGCTAATTCTTCTGTTAACTCAATTGGGAATCCATACGTGTCATATAAATGGAAGGCAGTCACCCCATCGATTTCTGTTCCATTTAATTTTGATACAATCTTGTCAAATTCTCTTAACCCTTTGTCCAATGTGCGTGAAAACTTCTTTTTCTCATTCTCTAAAACTTGTATAATATGATCTTGATTTGCTTCTAATTCATGATAATATCCCTTAAATTGTTCAATATACATCTTAGCAATTTCAACATCAAAATCAGAATGAATATCAATATCAATCTTCTTTGCATAACGAATCACACGACGAATCAAACGTCTTAAAATATATCCTTGATCTGTATTAGATGGTACAATTCTCGCATTATCTCCACTAATAATCGTAATTGCTCTCATATGATCAGCAATAATACGCATAGCTCTTTGATAATTTGTATCATAGTAATCATGATGAGATACTTCCTCAATATATTTAATTACATCACGAAACAAACTCGTCTCATAATTATCTTTCACACCCTCTAGTATCGCTGTAACTCTTTCTACACCCATACCAGTATC
>CALVKP010000045.1 GCA_944332735.1 uncultured Bacilli bacterium
TCAGTTGGTGGAGAAATCACTAAGAGATTAGTACAAATGGGTGAACAACACCTAGGAAGTACATCTACTTACCAAGGAAAATAGTTTTTAAAAGCGCACCATAGGTGCGTTTTTTTAAGAGGTGAGACAGATGAAAGAAAAAATAGAAAGAGAATATCGTATGGGAGTTCCTTACTTTAAAAAAGTAGAAGAACAAATAGAACAAAAAAAGAAGAGCTAGTCTCTTCTTTATTCAGTTAAATCACTTGGATTTGGATCTGCACTACATTTAACAAATTTTAAATATGGTTCTCTTGTACATAGATAATAAGTACAAGTATTTTCTGGACAATCAGGAGCAGGTTCTAATTTATATCTACCTCCACCTAAGTCTTTTACTTTAGAAAGTAATGCTTCTTTTGGATGAGAAAACAATAGTTCTCTTCTTACAGCACCACCTGGAAACCATATTGCATAAACAAATATAATAACGATAATTGTTACAAATACAATTGGTACTTTAGAAGATACTTTTCTTGGCATCATATATGATCACTCCCATATTATTACTATATCATAGAAATAAAAAATTACAAAATTTTATCTACAATCCCATATTCAAGTGCTTCTTTTGCACTTAAAAAATGATCTCTTTCCGTATCTTGTTCTACTTTTTCTAACTTTTGACCCGTATTTTTAGATAAAATTTTATTTAGTTTATCTTTCAACTTTAAAATTCTTTCAGCAACAATTTTAATCTCGGTTGCCTGTCCTTCAGCTCCTCCTAATGGTTGGTGAATCATTACTTCACTATTTGGTAGACAACATCTTTTTTCTTTCGCTCCACTAGAAAGTAAGAAAGCTCCCATACTAGCAGCCATACCAATACAAATTGTCGACACATCACTTTTAATAAAGTTCATGGTATCATAGATGGCCATACCTGCTGTAATACTTCCCCCAGGAGAATTAATGTATAAACTAATATCATTGTGATTTAAACTATCTAGATAGAGTAATTCTCCAACTACGATATTAGCACTCGCATCTGTAATTTCTCCACTTAAAATAATAATACGATCTTTTAATAATCTAGAATAAATATCATAAGCTCTTTCCCCATTGCTACTTTTTTCTATCACTGTTGGTATTAACAAAATATCACCCTTTCATTTATATATAGTCCAAAATAAATGAACTTATACAAAGAAGAGTGTGACAAAATGAATGTTTTTTGATAAAATGATAATGTATAGAGAATAAGAGGGAAAGATTATGAGAATGATAAAAGTAAACTATAGGGATATTGAAACAAAAGAATTTTTAGAAGATTCATCGCTTTTAGAGATTAGTGATAGTTTTAAGAAGTACTATAATTATCCAATTTTAGTTGCAAAAGTAGACAATGATATTACACCACTGGCTGAAAAAGTAACTAAAAAATGTGATATTGACTTTTATGATCGTTCTTCTGATGTTGGTAATGAAATATATGGACGTAGTTTACAGTTTGTCCTTATTTTAGCAGTTAAAAGACTCTTTGGAAGAGATGCTGATATTGTAGTAGAACACTCGATTGATAAAGGTGTATATTGTGAATTACATGGAGCATCTTTAGACAAACCACTTGTTAGAAAACTTACGTCTGAAATGAAAAAAATTGTCGATGAGAATTTAATCTTTACGAAAGTAAGTGTTTCTCGTATTGATGCAATTAAATATTTTAAAGCAAAAAAGAAAATGGATAAAGTTCATGTTTTAAAATATATTAGTAATACTTATATTAATTTGTATCGATTAGATGATTTATATGATTATTTCTATGGTGATCTAGTTTACAGCACAAAAGTGTTAGATGATTTTAAATTAACGTATATTAAAGGAAATGGATTTGTATTGAGTTATCCTGATATTTATAATCCAGAATGTACGCTAGATTATAGACATTATCCCAAATTATTTGATTCTTTCTTAGATTATACGAATTGGGGTAGAATATTAGGAATCAATAATGCAGCAGATTTAAATGAACAAGTATCGACCGGTCGTTATGGAGATTTAATTCGTGTTGCTGAAGCATATTATGATGGCCAGTTATCAAATATTGCCGAAGAAATTTATAACAAAAAAAACAATATTCGTTTAATTTTATTAGCTGGACCTTCTTCTAGTGGAAAAACAACTACGAGTAAAAAATTACAGATCTATTTACAAAGTAAAGGGATTAAAACGCATCAAATATCCATTGATGATTATTACATTGATCGTGATAAAACACCACGGGATCAAGAAGGAAATCCCGACTTTGAAAGTATTCGTGCTATTGATTTAGAATTATTTAACAAGCATTTAATGAAATTATTAGATGGTGATAAAGTATTATTACCAGAATTTAATTTTATTACAGGAAAAAGAGAATTTAAAAAGAAGTGGTTACAACTGAAAGAAGATGATATGATCGTAATAGAAGGATTACATGCTTTAAATGATAAATTAACAATGAGTATCGAAAGAAAACGTAAATATCGTATTTATATGAGTCCTTTGACACAATTAAATATTGATAACCATAATCGTATTCATACAAGTGATACAAGAAAATTAAGAAGAATTATTCGCGATAATAAATATCGTGGTTATTCCGCATCTGATACACTTACAATGTGGCCTAAAATTCGTGCAGGAGAAGAAAAAAATATCTTTCCATATCAAGAAGATGTTGATAAGATTATTAATTCCGCTCTATTATACGAATTAGGAGTATTAAAAACATATGCAGAACCATTATTATTTAGTGTCAAAGAAAATGATCCTGTATACCCAGAAGCATTACGTTTAATTAATTTCTTAAGGAATTTCTTACCAATTCCATCAGAAGAAGTACCAATAGATAGTGTACTTCGTGAATTTATTGGTAATAGTTGTTTTGGAGAAAATAAGTTTCTATCGTGATTAAAGTAGCAATGAATGGCTTTGGCGAGATAGGAAAAGATATTTTTGAACAATTACAAAGTGCCGAGGGATATCAAGTAAGAGCAATTAATTTTATCGGTGATAAAGAAAACTTTTATCGCTTTTGTAAATTACATTATCCTGATATTTATGTATTTTATGAACCAGATATTTCTAACTTACCATGGGATGCATTAGAAATAGACTGCGTTGTTGATACAACGAATCAACAAGAAAATATCAGAAAACATATCAAAGCAGGTTGTAGTCATGTAGTTATGGTAGAACCTACTCATAAAATAAAATGTTATAGAAGGAGAAGAAAATAATATGATTAAAGTAGCAATTAATGGATTTGGAAGAATAGGAAGATTAGTATTTCGCCTTATGGAAGATGATGCGAATTTCGAGGTAGTAGCAATCAATGATATAACAGAACCAGAACAACTCGCATATCTTTTAAAATATGATACATCTCATAAAAATTATCGTGTTGACGAAATTACATATGGAGAAGATTATATTCAAGTAGGAGATCATAAAATAAAGATTTGTAAAGAATTAGATCCTACTAATTTACCATGGAGAGAATTAGAAATTGATGAAGTATTTGAATGTACTGGTAAATTTGTAAAATATGAAGATGCTCATAAGCATATTGAAGCCGGAGCTAAAAAAGTAATTATCTCTGCTCCAGGTAAAGGAGATATGAAAACGATTGTATACAATGTTAATAGTGATACATTAGATGGTAGTGAAGAAATTATCAGTGCAGCAAGTTGTACCACTAACTGTCTAGCACCTGTTGCCAAAGTATTAGATGAAACATTTGGAATTGAAAAAGGATTTATGACAACAGTTCATGCTTATACCAATGATCAAACCATTTTAGATGTAGCTCATAAAAAAGGAATCAAAGCACGTCGTGGTAGAGCAGGAGCTGCAAATATCATTCCTGCTAGTACAGGAGCTGCAGTAGCTGTTGGTAAAGTACTTCCAAACTTACTTGGTAAATTAGATGGAATGGCATTCCGTGTACCAGTAACAGATGGATCTGTAGTAGATCTTACTGTAGAATTAAAAAGAAATGTAACAGTAGAAGAAGTAAATAATGCATTAAAAAGTGCAAGCAATGAAACATTAGGCTTCACAATGGATCCAATTGTATCTAGTGATATTATTGGTTCTCATTATGGAAGTTTAGTAGATGGACTTTGTACTACTTTAATTGAAGTAGATGGAAAACAAATGGTAAAAGTAGTTGCTTGGTATGATAATGAAATGAGTTATTCTACACAAATGGTTAGAACAGCTAAATTATTAGGAACAATGCTATAAGCATTGTTTTTTGTTTGACAATTTTTTCTTTCTTTGATATATTAAACACAGTTTGAAGAGAAAGGAGTGAGAACATGATTCAAAGATTATATGAAAAACAATTCAGTGGTAATGAATGTGAGGCAATTTGTTCTCACTACTTTTCGTAGTCTAATTTTATTGAGAAGTCATTACCATTGGTAATGACTTTTTTTGATGAAAAGAAAGGGGGATTACCTGTGGAAACAAAGAAACAAACCTTAAAAGATTTTCGTATTATATATCACTATTTAAAAAATAAGAAAATACAATGTGTGATATATGTATTGTTCGTAATTTTAGAAACAGGACGTGATTTTATTGGACCATTTCTGTGGGGATTTGCACTAGAAAGTTTATTAAACCAAAATTTTCAATCATTTATTTTATTTGTTGCTTGTTATCAAATGATGCATATTTTCTTTAGTACTGTAGTTTATAATATAAGGCAAAAAACATATAAAACATTGGAAATTGAATTTATGAGAAATATTACACAAGATTTATATGAAAAGATTGATCAATTACCAGCTAAAGCATTTGAAGAAATTGGTGTTGGTGAATTTATTAACCGTCTTTATCATGATCCAGAACAAGTACTTAGTTTATTAGATAAATTAATTTATTTAATTGTACGTAGTTTTGTTGCTATATTTGCAGTTGGATTAGCTTTTTATATTTCTATTGTTTTAGGAATAGAAGTTATTATTTTTGCGACGATTATGGGCTTATTATCTTATAGAGTATTTCCTAAAATTAAAAAATTACAAAAAGAAATTAAAGAATCTTCAGATCAATATTTGAAAACAGCTACAGAAAATATAACAGGTATTCGTGAAATTAAATCATTAGGAATGAAACAAAATATTGAATATAAATTATTCCAATCAATCAATGCAATGTATACCAAAATGAAAAAGATTTCGAATCATGAAATCAATTACTATTCTAGCAATAATGGATTATATTACTTTTTACAATTAGTTATTTTTATTACTTGTGGTTATTATGTTGTACAAGGGAAAATATCTTATGCTTTATTTATTACAATGGAATCATATTTATGGAGGATAGATTATGTTGTAGAAAGCCTCAGTGATTTTGGAGTTAATTTTAATAAAGTTACAGTTTCAATTAACCGGATGGCGGATATTTTGTATAATCGATTATATCAAGATGAACATTTCGGAACTGTTGAATTAGAGAATGGAAAAGGGGAAATCGAATTTAAAAATGTCAAATTCCGTTATGACGAAAAAGAGGAAGATATCTTAAAAGGGATTAATATGACCTTATTGCCACATCGTAAAATTGCAATTGTAGGCAAAAGTGGAAATGGTAAAACAACGCTTTTTAATTTATTACTTCGCTATTTTGATGCAACAACCGGAGAAATTAAAATAGATGGTATACCAATTGAAGATTTAACAGAAAAGTCATTACGTCATAATATTTCAGTGATTCGTCAAACGCCATTTTTATTTAATATGAGCTTTATAGATAATTTTAAATTAGTAAAACCTGATATTACGTTAGAAGAAGTAAGAAAGGTATGCAAAAAAGCCTATATTGATGATTATATTATGAGCCTACCACAACAATATGACACTATCATAGGAGAAGGTGGTGTTAATTTAAGTGGTGGACAAAAACAACGTATTGCGATTGCTAGAACATTACTTTTAAATACAAAAATTATTTTATTTGATGAAGCGACTAGTGCTTTGGATAATGAATCACAAGAGTATATTAAAAAAACAATGGATGACCTTGTAAAAGATCATACTGTCATTATTGTTGCTCATCGTCTTTCTACTATTGTAGATGCAGATGAAATTCATATAATCGATAAAGGAAATGAAGTTGCTTGTGGTACTCACAAAGAACTTTTGAAGACAAGTGATGTATATCAAAAGTTATATCGAACAGAATCTTCAAACTAAGGAAAGCTTTCTTTCCTTTTTTTCTTACAATTTCGTCATATGAAGCAATTTTCTTTGTAAAAAGATAGAAACATGGTAAAATAGTAATGTATGAATATGGAAATATGTGAGGGTTGTAGAGAATGAAAAGGAATCGAGTACTTGTTATATGTATGATGTTGATTGTTGTAATTGTTTTTTTATTAACATGTTTTATAACGACTATGTTAAAAAAAGAACATAAAAAACAAACATTAAAACAAATTTATCAAGCAACTGAACAATATATTTTACCACATCGCTCTGATTATTTTGCTGGACAAGAAGAATTTATATCTATTCATTTATTACAACAAGAAGGATATCTTGATTCTGACTTAATTAACCCTAATACAAGTAAACCATTTTCTAAAAGAGATTATGTAAAAATAAGTGTAAATGCTGATTATACGATGAATTTTGAACTTATAGGAGAGTGAATTCATGAAAAAGACAATAAGAGATTATGATTTATCTGAAAAGAGAGTATTAATTCGTTGTGATTTTAATGTACCAATGAAAGATGGTGTGATTACAGATGATTATCGCATTCAATCTAGTTTAAAAACAATTCAGTATGCGATTGAACACCATGCCAAAGTGATATTACTTTCTCATTTAGGAAGAGTAAAAGAAGAAAGTGATAAAGAAAAGAATGATTTAAGACTTGTAGCACTACGTCTTAGTGAATTGTTAGGTAAAGATGTAACATTTGTACCTGTGACAAGAGGAAAACAGTTAGAACAAGCTGTTACTAATATGCAGGCAGGAGATGTTATTTTAATTCAAAATACAAGATATGAAGATTTAGATGGAAAAAAAGAAAGTAAGAATGATCCTGAATTAGGACGTTATTGGGCTTCTTTGGGTGATATTTATATCAATGATGCGTTTGGTACATGTCACCGTGAACATGCCTCTAATGTTGGCATTGCTACTCATTTACCAAGTGGGATTGGTTTCTTAGTGGAAAAAGAAATAGAAAATATCGAACAAGTAGTTGCAAATCCAGAAAGACCATTTACTGTCATTTTAGGTGGTGCGAAAGTCAGTGATAAAATAAAAGTCATTGAAAACTTAGTGACGAAAGCAGATCATATTTTAATAGGTGGAGGAATGGCTTATACTTTTTTAAAAGCACAAGGTTTTGAAATTGGAAAGTCATTATTAGATCAAGAATCTATCTCATTTTGTCAGATGATGTTATCACAGTATTCAGATAAAATTGTATTACCAAAAGATCATTATGTATCAGAATCAACAGATGGAAAAGGTACGTTAAAAACTATTACAGAAACTGATAACAATGATATGGGATTAGATATTGGTAATCAGACCATGACTCTTTTTACAGATATAATAAAACAAAGTCATACAGTGATTTGGAATGGGCCAGTTGGTTTATTTGAAAATCCAGAATTTCAAAAAGGAACAATTGCTCTTTGTGAAGCGATGAAAGAAGTATCAGGAAAAACAATTGTCGGTGGTGGAGATACAGCAAGTGCAGTAAAAAAACTAGGCTATGGAGAAGTATTTACTCATATTTCAACTGGAGGAGGAGCTTCCCTAGAATTATTAGAAGGTAAAACTTTACCAGGTATCGCATGTATTTCTGATAAATAGAAAGTAGGTGTCACAGAACTTGAAAACAGAAAAGAAAAAAGTCAGCAGTGTACTTAACATTATTTTGTTAGTTGCTGTGACAGGATTAGTATTATATTTCTCATTAAAAGATAATTACCAAATGATTTTACATGAAATATTTACTATGAATATTTGGTGGTTACTGATTGGTATTTTATTAGTCCTTGGTTGTTATTATTTAAGAAGTGTTTCACTTCATGTTATAATACGTAAATTTTCTAAGAAATATAGTTTTAAAAAAGCATTTAAATTGACACTTACGACACAATTTTTAAATGGCGTAACACCATTTGCAACTGGTGGACAACCATTTCAAGTTTATATTTTAAAAAAAGATGGTATTCGTATTGGTGATGGAACTAATATTATTATGCAGAACTTTATTGTTTATCAAATTGCTTTAGTATTATTAGGAGTTCTTGCCATTAGTTATAACTTTTTCTTTCATATTTTTAAAGAATCAGGACTACTACGTGATTTAACAACGATTGGATTTATTATTAATACGTTAGTAACAGTTGGATTATTTGTCATTGCTTTCGCTAAAACATTTAATCGTTTCATCATTCGTAAAACTGTATCTTTCTTGTATCGTTTACATATGATTAAAAACAAAGAAACAGTTATGGATAAAATGAGTGATTCAATTGAAAACTTTCACGATGGAGCTAAATTATTAATGAAAGATAAAAAGAATTTTATTTATAATATTTTCTTAAATTTTTTATCATTAATTTGTCTTTATTTAGTACCTCTTACCATTGCTTATGGTATGGGAGTGACAAATGCCTTTACTGGGGTAGAATCCGTTGTTGCAAGTGCTTATGTAATGTTAATTGGAGCCTTTGTACCAATTCCTGGAGGTACAGGAGGATTAGAATATAGTTATATGGCATTTTACGGAAACTTCATTAAAGGTAGTGTTTTAAATGCAAGTATGATTATGTGGAGATTTCTAACATATTATCTTGGAATGATTATTGGTAGTATTACATTGAACTTAAAAGAAAGGAAGAAGTAATATGAGAATCGGAATTTTTACAGATACTTATCCACCATATATTAATGGTGTATCAACAAGTATTGTCATGTTACAACATGCATTAGAAAAACTTGGACATGAAGTGTTTGTCGTAACTGTGAATCCTGAGAATATGAAATATCAATTTGATGATCATAATAAAGTAATTCGTATTCCTGGAGTACCAATTGGTATTTATGATTATCGTTTAACTGGAATATATCCATTAAGAGCCATTGAAACAATTAAAAAATGGAACTTAGATATTATTCATTCTCATACCGAATTTGGAATTGGTACGTTTGCACGTATTATGGCAAAACAATTAGATATTCCTTTAGTTCATACATATCATACTATGTATGAAGATTATGTACATTATGTTACAAAAGGATATTTTCAACGTTCCAGTAAAAAAATTGTAGAATATCTCACAAAGTTCTATTGCGATAAAACCGCAACAGAATTAATTGTTCCAACCAAAAAGACTTATGATTTATTTAAACAAAAATATAAATATGATCGTAATGTTCATATTGTTCCAACAGGAATTGAAGTAGAACGTTTTTATAAAGAACAATTTAAAGAAAAAGAAATCAATGAATTAAGAAAAAAACTAGGAATTCGTTCTAATGAAGATGTTATTTTATTTGTTGGAAGATTAGGAGAAGAAAAGAATGTTAATACTTTAATTGAAGCTCATGTTAGTATTACAAGAACCAATCCTAATACGAAATTATTAATCGTAGGAACAGGTCCAGATTTAGATCATTTTAAAGATTTAGCACGTAAGTATGGTGTTACCAAAGATGTAATCTTTGCTGGTCGTGTACCTTGGGAAGAAGTCCCAAAATACTATCAAGTTGCAACCTTGTTTGCTACGGCTTCTAAAACAGAGACACAAGGACTTACTGTGATTGAAGCAATGGCTGCTAGCTTACCGGTTGTCGCATATGATGATGAAGCATTTCGCGATGTTGTGATAGATGGTTTGAATGGACATTTATTTCAGACAAAAAAAGGATATAAAGATGCAGTAAGAGATATTTTAGATCATCCTGAAACATATGAGAAAATGTGTAGACAAGCCCGTATTACAGCAGATCAACACTCATCTAAATATTTCGCAGAACAAGTATTAGATGTATACCGTACAGCTTTAAAAGGAAATCCAATTCCAAAAGATCGTACATTCTTAGGAAAAATGAAAGATGTCGCAAAGAAGGGATTTTATGGGAAATAAAAAAATATTTGCAAATCAAAAAATGTACATGACAAAATCTGAAGTAGAAACATTTATCCAAGCATTTCATAATCAACCAATGGATCATTTGGTAATATGTCCAACAGCACTTTATCTTCCACTATTTCAACAAAGTCATTTACAACTTGGCATACAAAATATCTTTTATGAAGATACAGGTGCTTATACAGGAGAAATATCTCCCGTACAAGCCAAAGATTATCAAGTATCTTATGCGATTATTGGACATTCAGAACGCCGTATGATCTTTCATGAAAGTAATGAACTGTTTCAAAAAAAAGTGGATGCTTGTGTCAAACATGATATAAAACCTATCTTTTGTATTGGAGAAACAAAAGAACAATACGATATGCAGAAAACCAACCAAATATTAAAAAGACAAATATTTGATGTTTTAAAAAATGTAAAAAAAGAAGCATTAGGAGAACTGATCATTGCTTATGAACCTTTATGGGCAATTGGAACAGGACTTGTTCCTAGTAATGAAGAAATCAAACGTATTACAGAGTATATTAAAAGTATCATTTATCAAACCTTCCATGTATCAGTACCAGTATTATATGGAGGAAGTGTGAATGAAAAAAATATAGAATCACTCAATCAAATTCCTAATATTGATGGATTCTTAGTAGGGGGAGCCTCTACAGATAGTAGTAAGATTTTAAAGATGTATGAAGTCGTTGTATCCTAGCGACTTTTTTCTTGCATTTTCGACATAATGTGACAAAACTAGAATATTCTCGCTCTAGCATATAAAATGTAGTCAGGTGTATAATAAAATCATGAGAAATAAGCAGTACGAAAAAGAGTAGAAAGAGGGATTAAAATGAAAGAAATAAAAATATTAATGATTGATGACAATAAAAACTTAGTAGAAATGATTCGAGAATATTTTAAAGAACATGAGACAATTCATGTAGTAGACGTTGCCTATGATGGAAAAGAAGGATTTGATAAGATTAAAAATAATCAAGATGCATATGATGTCATTTTACTTGATTTAATTATGCCAAATAAAGATGGTATGTATGTTTTAGAAGAGATGAAGAAACATGATATACATAAAAATGTGATTGTAGAAACTAGTTATAATGCGAGTGAAACCATTCGTCAAGTATCAGAATATGGAGTAAATTACTTTTTACTAAAACCATTTGATTTAAAAGATCTAGAAAAAAGAATTATGAATTTTTGTACTGATAAAACACTAGAAAGTAAAAACATTGATTTTTACCACAATAATTTACAAATATCTATTACTAAAATATTACATGAATTAGGAATACCTTCTCATATTAAAGGATATCAATATATTCGTGAAGCAATTGGAATTATCTATGAATATCCAGAAGTAATCGGTGGTATTACAAAAGAATTATATCCAGACCTAGCTAGTAAATTTGATACTACCGTATCACGTGTTGAAAGAGCGATTCGTCATGCGATAGAAGTAAGTTGGAATCGTGCTAACTGGTCACTGATGGAAGAAATATTTGGAAATAGTGTCGATATTGATAAAGCCAAACCAACCAATAGTGAATTTATTGTTACAGTTGCTGATAAATTAAGATTAGAATCTAAAAAGATAGGGATTTCATAAATCTCTATTTTTATTTTTTATACAAGTTTGTCGAAAAATGAGGTTGATGTATGGTATAATGATTAAGATTATACAGTATTAGGATGTGAAGTATGAAGAATAAAAAGGAAAATAAGAAGAAAATATTATATAATGTTGTGATTATTTTTAATATATTATTTATCGTTGGATTAATTTTTTATTATGGGTATCGCTTAGCTTATTATTATAAATTAGAACATCAACCTCCAAAAGAATTAAAATACTTATCAGAAAAGATTACATCAGGAAATCAATTAGTAAACGAAGGTGATGGTCTTTATTTAGAGGAAGATACAAAAACATTCTACTTTAAAGGAGTAAATGTCAATAACTATCTTTATTATTCTGGTCATATGTGGCGTATTATAAAAGTAAATAAAGATGGTAGTATGGTACTTATATTGAATCAACCTATTATTTCTATTACTTTTGGTACGACAAGTCAATATCAATCATCATTTGTTCATAGTTATTTAAATGAAATAGAGAATCAACCATATACAGGTTTATTTGAACAAGTATTAAATCATCCTGATTCTTATTTAAAGAAAACGACAATCTGTACAGATGTGATTTCAAATGTAGAAGATATTACTTGTAAAAAAATGATTAGTCAAGATTTAGTAGGTATTCTAAACTTAAGTGATTATGAATTATCTGGAGGAAAAAATGGTTATTTAAATAATGGAGTATCTTACTATACTGCGACAAGAGATAATTATGATCGTATATATTATGTGCATAGTAAAGGTGGTGTATCACTAGCAGATGATTATAATGAACATAATTATGCTGTTAGACCAACAATTACTTTAAAATCAAACATAAAATATCTATCAGGAGATGGAAGTGAAAATAGTCCATATTTCATTGAAGAACAAGAACAAATCTCAACAATTCAAGTAGGTAATTATGTGAATTATAGTGGATATACATGGAAAGTAATTTCTAAAAATGATAATACTTATAAACTTGCTACCACTACATTATTAACAGATACGATAGGACAAATATATACTAGAAATTTCGCTACAAAAACAAATGAATATAATCCAAAAACATATGGTTCTATCGCTTATTATTTAAATCATACTTGGTATCGTACTTTAGATTCTAGTTTGATAGTTGATGGGGTATGGAATATTGGAAATTATCAAATAAATGGAGTTACAGATTATAAAAATATTTATACAAATACAGTAACCGCCAAAGTAGGTTTATTAACACTTGGAGAAATGTATTCATTAGAATTACCAAATACATGGTTACTAACTTCTTTAAATGAAGATGATGGAATGGTTTATACGGTTCAAGAAGGGAATAAATATTTTTCCGATGTGATAGAGAATGAACATGGAATTCGTCCAGCTATTTATATTACAAATCAAGTGAAAATTATATCTGGTTCAGGAGTACTTTCTGATCCATATGTCATAGGAGGTATGTAGATGAGAAAAAAGAAAAAGACAGCTATCTTTTTACTAGTCATAGATACTTGTATCATCATTTGTTTCTTTCTCGCATATGGACCATTTTCTTACTTAAGAGAACTTTATATTACAACTGCTATGACAACTATGTCTCATAAATATTTAGCTCGTACGATATATACAGAAGATATGATTAATGATGTATTAGATGGAAACTATGTAAAAGAAACGGGAGAAAGTACAAATACAAATGATATAGTAATTGGTGATATTGATGATAGTGGTGAGTATGATTCTATTTATGATGAACAAATTTTAACAAGAGATCCTGCTCATCCAGAATATAAATTAATTCCTTTAAAAGGAAGTGGCTATCAAGGATATATGGTTGCGATATATGATCCTAGTCGTGTAGAACTTGTTATGACAAATAAATTAGGTCGTATTGGTCAATTTTTAAGAGAATTAGTAGTAGATAATCAGGCAATATTAGGAATGAATGCCAGTGGATTTGTAGATCATAATGAAATGGGGAATGGTGGAGAACCAACTGGTATTGTAATACAAGATGGTAAAGTAATTTGGGATGCTACCAAAACTGGATACTCAGGTGGAATTGCTGGCTTTACAAAAGATAATAAATTAGTACTTACCAAAGGTACAGCAGAAGAAGCAATTAAAGCAGGAGTTGAAGATGCTGTAGAATTTGGACCATTCCTAATTGTCAATGGAAAAGCAGCAGAAATAAAAGGAAATGGTGGCTGGGGAATTGCCCCAAGAACTGTACTTGCACAACGTAAAGATGGAATTGTATTATTTTTAGTAATTGATGGTAGACAACCTGGATATAGTTTAGGAATTAGTATGAATGAACTTACTAAACTATTACAACGATACAAAGCACATAATGCAGTAAATTTAGATGGTGGTGCCTCTAGTAGTATTGCCATCGGTAATGAGACAATTACCAAACCATGTGGTTATAGTGCAACAGGAGAAAGAAGGATCCCTAATGCTTGGGTATTAAAATAAAATGTCAGGTATTCCCTGATATTTTTCTTTGCAATAAGGATAAAATATGATATATTAGGTATAGTAAAAGAATCGAGAGGTGTAGTAAATGAACGAGACGCAATTTAACTATAAGCTACCATGGGGGGTGTTTAGGTAATAAAACTCTTTCTATTAGTAGGAAATTAAAGGATTTATGTCATTGGAACTTTGATTTAAGTTGTTTTCTTTGTGGAAACAACTTTTTTAGGTTGTATCTATTTTGGCTGAAAAAGATAGAAAAATATAAAAATATTTGGTACACTAATAATGTACTGATAATAGATAGGAGTGTATCATTATGAAAAAGAATAAGAAGCATAAAACATATTTACTCATTACGTTAATTGTAGTATGTATTTTTCTGATGTTAGGATTCGGATATGCACTTCTATCACAAAATCTAGATATTAAAGGAACAGGAACGATGCAAGATCCGTATGTGATTGAATAAAAAAATAAAGGCTTATTCGTAAGTCTTTATTTTTTGTGTTATGTTATGTTGCTGTAAGTGGTTTAATATTCTTTTTAAATATTGATTTCTTTGTTTTTTCCACTTAAAGTCATTGTGTAGAATCGATAGTTTATTATCTAATAGATTTGCTTGATTTAATAAAATATAAGCCTCTTGGTATGCTTTACGATATGAATCGTGAGATTCAATATTAGTCTCATCGGTTCTTCTTGATAATGCTTCATTCATATGTTTTTGTGTTCTCATAACTAATAAGAAATATTCATCTTCATTTTGATGAATTCTTTGATAAACCATTTTTGCTTTTTGCTCTTTTGTTAATGTGAGAAGTTTTTCATTTGAAAATACATCTGGATCTCTATCTTGAGCAACAACACCTTTTTTTGTAAAGTAACGAACAATAGAAGATTTTCCTGTTCCTTTGGCTCCTTCTACTACAATTCTAAAAGGTGGTATGTTTTCTAAAATAGATTCACTTGATTGGTAATATTCATGGTTTGTTACTTCAATCAGTCCTTTTTTATTGGTATTTCTTGTTTGTTTTGGAATAAAAGTACTTAGGTCATTTGTTTCACTTGTAACAGTAACAAGGATTAAATGGTGTGGCAATTTATAATAATCTACCATGATGTTTTTATCATCATCTAAAAAGAAATAACGATTATAATCTTCATATTCTTCCATTTTTATATATTGAATGGTTTTTAAATAGCTGTCAATTCCTCCAGAACATCCTATTCTGGTTGCAACATATTTTTTTTGATACATATGTTATTCCCCCTTTTTGCACATAGTATTCTAATAAAAAGTGCCTTTTTTGTCAAATTGAGGTATAATGAATTTGAGGTGATTGTGTGAAAAAAATTGTATTTGCAACTACGAATCAGTTAAAGTTGGATA
>CALVKP010000046.1 GCA_944332735.1 uncultured Bacilli bacterium
AAAGGAGCGAAGAATATGGAAATTGCTATTTTAATTGTATCAATTTTATTAATTGCGATTGTCCTTTTACAAAGTGGTAAAGCTGAGGATGCTGCTCAGATTATGACTGGTGGAAGTGAGAATCTATTTCAAAACAGAAAAGAACGTGGAGGAGAGCTATTTATTACAAGAGCTACAGCTGTATTAGGTGCTATCTTCTTATGTTTATGCATTATTGCACAATTGTAAACTAGAACAGAAATACTGTTCTTTTTTTGTTGACAATAAAGAATCTTATGTTATGCTTGATGTAGAAGGGATGTTAAGATATGAGAAAACACTTAGATAATATAGTACAAGATTTGATACAACTACAAGAAACAAATCAATATGTCTTAAAGAACGTTGATCTTATATTTATGAAATCTAATATATTACAGTGGATAGATATGTTAGAAAATAATCATATTGAAACAATGAATTTTAACATTCTAAAAGAAATAGAACATATGATTTATTTATTAAATTTAAATAATAATTTTTCTACTTTGACAGACCATATTAGTAATGAATTTTATGCTTTTGAATTTATGTTACAAGAAAAGTTAAAAAGAAAAGAGGTATAGTTATGTCAGGAAAAGATAAATATGGATATCAACATGAGGATGGACATTATTCAAAAATGACAGGAAATGATACAAATTCTTCTTTCTCAGTATATGATAAAAATCCTTCAGAGCCTGATCATTCGGCAATTCATATTAATATTAATACAGATACTGGAAAAGGTTCTATTGTTGAACACGATGCTGATGGAGAATCAACTAAAACTGATATTTCTTGTTATTTAACAACGGCATGTATGAAAAAAATGCTAAAAGTGTTTGATGATAACTGTTATGAATTGACAATGTTAAGATGGTTTCGTGATCAATTTGTAGCAACTTCTGATATAAATTACTACTATCAAGTTGCACCTATCATCGTAGAAGCAATTGATCATATGGTACAAAGTAATACGGTCTATGATGAAATTTATCACAATATTATAAAATATTGTGTTTATAAAATTGAATGTGGTGAATATCAAGAAGCTTATGATAGATATAAAGAAAGTATACTTTGTTTTGCAGAAGAATACGCTAGACCATATTTAGTGCAAAAGTTTGTAAAAAAAATAAAAAAAGTAAGGAATACTAAAACATCTATGTGAATAGATGTTTTTTGTGGGTTAAATATCAATTAGTAATCTATTATTTTAGGTGGGTGAAAAATAATAAAGCTTAAGATGATATATATTTTTTTCTTAAATTCTGATATAATGTTATACAGGGTGTTAGTATGAAAGATATATATGGAATGACACATGAAAATTTAGAACAATATTTTTTAGCCCTAGGGGAGAAGAAGTTTAAAGCAACACAAATTTATGAATGGCTTTATGAGAAGCGAGTAACTTCTTTTGATGAGATGCGTAATGTTAAAAAAGATGTGATTACGAAGTTAAAAGAAGATTTCTATTTTGGTAAATTAACGATGTTAGAAAAGCAAGATGATGTTGATGTTCATAAATATTTATTTGAGCTTTCTGATGGTAATAAAATAGAAGCGGTGTTAATGAATCACGATTATGGGAATAGTTTATGTGTTTCTAGTCAAGTAGGTTGTAATATGGGATGTGCTTTTTGTGAGAGTGGAAGATTAAAAAAAGTACGTAATTTGGAAACTGCAGAGATGGTAGAACAAGTATTACAAATAGAACAAGATTATGGGAAAAGAATTAGTCATGTTGTTTTAATGGGAATTGGAGAACCATTTGATAATTATGATCATGTTATTTCTTTTATCCGTATTTTAAATCATCCAAAAGGGTTTGCAATCGGAGCTAGACATATTACAGTATCTACTTGTGGGATTGTTCCTAAAATAGAACAGTTTATGAAAGATGAAAATCAAGTGAATTTAGCAATTAGTCTTCATGCTCCAAATAATGAATTAAGAAGTAAATTGATGAAAATAAATAGAGCTTATCCATTAGAAAAGTTAATGCCAGTATTAAAAAAATATATTGATGTGACACATCGAAGACTGACATTTGAATATATTTTATTACAAGATGTAAATGATACAGATGAGTGTGCATTGGAGTTAGCACATTTATTAAAAGGAATGAATTGTTATGTGAATTTAATTCCATATAATGAGACAAGTCATTTTGAATATAAAAAGAGTCGTCAAGAACGAATATTGAACTTTTTAGATATACTAAAGAAAAATCACATTCAAGCAACAATTAGAAGAGAGTTTGGTAGCAAAGTACAGGCGGCTTGTGGACAGCTTCGTTCTAATTATGAGGAGGGATAATGTGGATTATTTTTGTTTAACGGATCCAGGAAAGGTTAGAGATCATAATGAAGATTCTGTAGCAATTGTTATGAATGAATCACTAGAATGTTTACTTGCAGTTGCAGATGGTATGGGGGGACATCGTGCTGGTGAAATTGCTAGTAGTATTACAATTAATCATTTGACAAAAAGTTTTCAAGATAAAATTTCTGTGGGAACAAAAGATGAAGCGATTAATTTTTTAAAACAAGCTGTATCAGAAGCAAATGAGAAGATATATGCTTATACAGAAGAAAATCCAGAATCAAAAGGAATGGGAACAACGATTGTAGTTGCACTTCTAACTCCTGAATATTTATTATTTGGTAATATTGGAGATTCTAGTGGTTTTGTTTTGAAACATGGTAAGATTCATAAAATTACAAATGATCATACACTGGTTAATTTACTTGTAAAAAGTGGGGAATTAACTGAAGAGGAAGCCAAAGAACATCCTCGTAAGAATGTTTTAATGAGAGCATTGGGAGCGACAACAACAGTTGAGATGGATATATTTGATGTAGAAACAGATGTGGAAGGTATTTTACTTTGTAGTGATGGACTTACAAATATGTTAGAATTTGAACAAATTGAAAAAGTATTAAATGAAAAGTTAGATGCCCAAGAGATGGTTAGAAAATTAATTCATAAAAGTAATAATCGTGGAGGAAATGATAATATTTCTGTTGCGTATTTGAAAAGAGGTGTTCAGTAATGATTGCAAGAGGGCAAAAAATAAATGATCGTTATCAAATTATTCGTTTAATTGGAGAAGGTGGTATGGCCAATGTCTACCTTGCTCATGATACAATATTAGATCGTGATGTAGCTGTAAAAATATTACGTGGTGATTTAGCTGGTGATGAGAAGTTTGTTAAAAAGTTTCAAAGAGAAGCAATTAGTGCTTCTAGTTTAAACCATCCGAATATTGTAGAGTTATATGATGTTGGAGAAGACAATGGAGAATATTTTATTGTCATGGAATATGTAGAGGGTAAGACATTAAAAAGTTTAATTAAAAAGCGTGGAGCTCTTACTTTACCAGAAGTTGTAGACATTATGTTACAACTTACTAGTGCGATTGCTCATGCACATGATAGTTATATTATTCATCGTGATATTAAACCACAAAATGTATTAATCTTAGATAATGGTATGGTAAAAATTACAGACTTTGGAATTGCTACTGCTTTAAATAATCATGAATTGACAGAGACGAATTCAATTATGGGGTCTGTTCATTATTTACCTCCCGAACAAGCAAATGGAAATGGAGCAACGGTTAAGAGTGATATTTATTCGTTAGGTATATTAATGTTTGAATTATTAACAGGTAGAGTTCCATTTAAAGGAGATAATGCTGTTGAAATTGCAATTAAACAAATGAAAACACCAATTCCAAGTGTTAGAAAATACAACGAAGATATTCCACAAAGTGTTGAGAATGTAATCTTAAGAGCCTGTGCGAAGAATCCTAAAAATCGTTATGATTCAGCTCGTGAGATGCATGAAGATTTAAAAACAGTATTATCAAAAGATCGTGAAGATGAAGAAAAATGGGTATATTCATATCCTGAAAATGAATTAGAAGAAACAAAAAAATTATCTCGTGAAGAATTAAATAAAGGACTTTTAGATGAATTAGAAAATGAAGAAGAAAGTCGTAGTAATCGTAAAAAAGATAAGAAAGATAAAAAATTAAATACGGGATTAATGATAGCTGGTAGTATTTTCGCAACATTAGTGATTGTATTTATTGCTATTTTCTTCTTAATTCCTAAAATTACCGGTGGAAAAGAAGTAAAGGTACCAGATGTTAGTAAAATGACTGTAGAAAAAGCCAAAGAAAAATTAGAAGATGTTGGATTAGAAGTGACTTCTAAAGATATTAAACAAGCAAATGATAAAATCAAAAAAGGAAGAGTGATTAAGACAAATCCTGAAGAAGGTAGAAGTGTTAAAAAAGGAACGAAAATTCAATTATATGTATCAACTGGTACGAATAAAGTAGAAATAGAAGATTATACAGGTATGAATTATTATGAAGTAGAAGCAATGTTAAAAGCTTCCGATATTACGGTTGAAAGAGAGGCAAGAGAATATGCTGAATCTGATACTTCTGTGAAAGCTGGTACCATTGTAGATCAAAGTGTAAAAGCTGGGGAAGAATTAGAAAAAGGAGATCATATTACTCTTTATGTTCCTGAATTTTATGCAGAATATCCTGATTTTATTGGAGAAAATTATACGATTAGTCAAGTAGAAGCATGGGCTAGTAAACATGGCGTTACTGTGGAGAAAAATTATCGTGAAACAGATGATGTAGAACCCAATATGATATTATCTCAAAGTAGACCTGCTGGTACAAAAGTAAATACTAGTGTTCCATTAACCGTTACAGTATCTAAAAAACCAGAAGTAGTGGAAACTCCTACACCATCTCTTACACCAGATGAAGAGGAAGAAACACCTACAACTCCAGAAAGTACAACACAAACAGAATAGGAATATTTATGCAAGGAAGAATTATAAAAAATATTAGTAATGATTATACAGTACAAACAAAGACAGGAAATGTCTTTGTTTGCAAATGTCGTGGTAAATTTCGTAATATGAAGATCATACCACTTGTGGGGGATGAAGTTTTATTTAATGATGAAAACAATTATATTTTAGAAATATTACCAAGAAAGAATGAATTAAAAAGACCGCCTGTTTCTAATATTGATCAAGTAGTTATTTTGACAAGTGTAAAACATCCTAATTTTTCTTCATATTTATTAGATAAATTAATTACAATTATCGAATATAATTGTATTGAGCCAATTATTTGTTTTACAAAATTAGATTTATTAACAGAAGAAGAAATGCATGAAATAAATAAGATTATGACTTATTATAAAAAAATTGGTTATCAAGTATACCGTAATACTGATATAGAACAAATTAAACATATATTTCAAGATAAGATAACTGTTTTTACTGGACAAAGTGGAGCGGGTAAATCAACACTTTTAAATCGTTTAGATGCGAATTTACAATTAAAAACATCAGAAATTTCTTATGCTTTAGGAAGAGGAAAACATACGACAAGACATGTTGAATTAATTCCATTATTTGGAGGATTAGTAGCAGATACACCAGGTTTTTCGGCATTGGACTTCGAAATGGATAAAGCAAGTATTAGAGATCAATTTAAAGAGTTTGAAATGTATAAAGAGTATTGTAAGTATAAAGATTGTATGCATGATAAAGAAGATCATTGTATGGTGAAAGATAAAGTAGAGGATGGTACTATTTTAAAATCAAGGTATGAAAATTATATTCAGTTTATAAGAGGTGATGTATGAAAATAGCAACTAGTATTTTATCAATTCAAGATCATATTCATGATTGTTTAGAAAAAATAAATCATACAGATACAGATTATATTCATTTAGATGTAATGGATGGTCAATTTGTATCTCATAAAACAGCTGATTATATCCCTCTTAAAAACTATCTTTTAAAGCCATTAGACATTCATTTGATGGTAGAAGATGTACCAGCTTACTTGGAACATTACGTAGCTTTAAAACCAGAATATATTACATTTCATGTAGAAGTAAATACCAAAATAGAAAAGTTAATTCATATGATACATGAAAAGAATATAAAAGTAGGTATATCATTAAAACCAGATACACCTGTATCATTTTTAATACCATATTTAAATGAAATAGATTTAGTATTAGTCATGAGTGTAGAACCAGGAGCAGGTGGACAAACATTTTTAGAAAATACAAGTGATAAAATACAATTCTTAGATAGAATCAGAAAAGAAAAACAATATCACTACATGATTGAAGTAGATGGTGGGATTAATGAAAAGACAAAAGAACAATGTATTGGTGCTGATATTTTAGTATCTGGTAGTTTTATTACAAACCATGATGATTACCAACATCAAATAGATATGTTACGTTAAAAGTATTCTTCATGAATACTTTTTATATGTCAATAACTTTTGAAAATGTCATAAAAAATAAGCAATATTAACCTATGAAAATGTCATAGATAAAAATTAAAATTAATAAAGAAATTGTTTGAAAAAGTTAATATAATTTGTTAAGATGTAGTAAGCAAGGGCGAGTTTTGTTTTGCGTCATAAGTAAGCAATTGATGTACGAATGATTCAATCTCTAAACTATGTTCCTTGTAAAATTGGTTTAGGTTAAGTGATGCATATTTGCTTGGTAAGCTGTCAGCACTAACCACTTTATATTTGGTATTATTGTGTAAAACAATAATGCCAATTTTTTTACTCATATAAATTTCCACTTTAACACCAGGAGCAATATGATTGTTAAGAATTTGAAATTTTTTATATTGGATTGTAAAAGTGCCGCTGTTGTCAATAACTCTCGTTAATTTAGAAGTAAGTAAAAGATCTAAATCAACATAACTTGGGATAGGAATAAACTTACTTTCAGGTTTTGCTGGTGAAACAGAAAATTTTTGATTATGTTTTTTAATATATTTAGGTAAAAAAGCATTTGCTTGTTCAATCGTTTTAATACCATGAATTTTAAATTCAGTTACTAATCTGTCTTGTAAAGTTTCCCATAATCTTTCGATTCTTCCTTTTGCTTGAGAAGAAGAAGCAGGAAACATTTCTATTCCTAGGAAATCCATGATTCTACCAAATTGGGTAGTAGGTTTTGATT
>CALVKP010000047.1 GCA_944332735.1 uncultured Bacilli bacterium
AAAAATTAAGAGAGACACTTCTTTATTTAGGAATTAGTGATGTGAAGATTGAAGAGGGAAGTATGCGTTGTGATGCGAATATTTCTCTACGTGAAGAACATACAGATTCTTTTGGTACGAAGTGTGAAATTAAAAATATAGGGTCAATTCATAATGTTGGAGTGAGTCTTCATTATGAAGAGAATCGTCAACGTGAAATATTAGAAAATGGAGGAGAAATCCTTCATGAAGAGACAAGACGTTTTGATGATAAAACGGGGAAAACAATTTTGATGCGTACGAAAGAAACAGGAAATGATTATCGTTATTTTCCAGAACCTGATCTACCAATGATTCATTTGAGTGAAGAAGAAATTGAAAAAGCAAAAAAGTCATTACCTGTTATGCCAGATGAATTAAGAGAGAAGTATCGTGAACTTGGTTTAAATGACAATCAGATTAAAACGATTATTGCCAATCGTATGATTTGTGAGTATTACGAAAGTATGAGAGCAAATACGGATGCGGTTGTACTAGCCAATTATTTAACCGGCGATATTTTATCTTATATGAACCGCGAGAAAATCTCAGTCAATGAATTAAAACTTTCTAAGAAAGAATTAGAAAACTTTATAAATCGTATGGCTAAGAAAGAATTCTCATCAAAACAGGGGAAAGAATTATTAAATGAACTTCTTGAAAATGGGAAAACTGTAGAAGAAGCGGTAAATAAATTAGGAATCGTACAAATTAGTGATCATGGAGCCATTGAAGAAATCGTTAAGAAAATTGTTGACAATCATCCAGATAGTGTCAAAGATTATAAAGAAGGAAAAGATCGTGCGATTAAGTTTTTAATGGGACAAGTAATGAAAGAAACAAAAGGACAGGCAAATCCAAAGATGGCTATGGATATATTGAAGAAAGAATTATCAAAATAATTCTTTCTTTATTTATGAACATATATAAAGCGAATTAGATATTTGTAAAATGCGTAAAATTATAGTATAATGAGACCAGTAATGAAAAGAGTAATGAGGTGAAGAAATTTGAAGGATTTTGTAAAGTTAGTGAAAAAAAATAAAAAAGTTTCTATTATAATTGGAGTGGTATTACTTGTTATTATTTTATTTTTCTTATTGAAAGGTTGGGTATTCCCAGATTTTTCTAAAAGTTTATATGGAGATCGTTTAGATGGAATTGAAGATGTTCCAATTGAAAAAAGTCAAGTAACAGAGTTAGAAGATAAGATAAAAGAAAATAATTATGTAGAAAATGTAGACTACCGTCTACAAGGGCGTCTTGTGAATGTAGAAGTAGAAGTTTCTAAAGATGCTGATAAGACGAAGGTAAAAGAACTTGCAAACGTTTTATTAGATACATTTACAAATGATCAAAAGAAATATTATGATTTACAAATTTTTATTAGTTCTAGTGACTATGAAATTAATTATATTGGTTATAAGCATAAATCAAGTGATGCTTTTGCTTGGACCAATAATGAGTAGGGTGGTAATATGAAAAATAAAAAAATCATATTGTGGAGTGTTTTAATTCTTCTTTGCTTTGTCATTGGAGGGGGAATTTTCTATTATTTTTATAAAGAAAATTCAAAGACAACATTAACACTGGCAGAAAAGCAATGGATAGAAAATAATAAAAATCAAGTATTCGATATGGGGGTTATGAATGATGTATTAGTATTTACCCATGAAGGAATTGGTGTATTTTTTGACTTTCTTACTGATTTAGAAGAAGACACGGAATTAGAGTTTAATAAACTTTCTTATGAAAGAGGCGAAGAGTCAACCGCAATTTATCAATTTCGTACAGTAGAAAAACCAGGAAAGAAAGATATTGTGTTTTATGAAGATAATTATGCGATTTTAAGTGTTGATAATGAGAAGTATAATGATTTAAAAGAATTAAGTAGTAAAACATTTGGTGTGTTAAAAAATGATGTAGCAAGTGCTACTAAATATTTAGATGGTGCAAGTGATATTAAGTTACAACCATTTGATAATGCGGAAGAAATGATTTCTACTTTAGAAAAAGATGATAATACAATCAGTGGAATTATTCTTCCAAAAATTCACTATTTAAAAGAGATTTTAGAATCAAAAAAATTAAACATTGCTTATAATATAGCAAGTTATAAAACGAATTATGTATTAACTTTAGGTGATGATAACCGTCTTAATAATATATTAGAAAAATATAGTAAGAAGTGGTTAAAAGAATCTTTTGATGATTCTTATCATGAGAATTTTAATAATGCTTTTTTCTCATATACGGATTATTCAGAAAATGATCGTGCTAAATTCCAAGGGAAACGTTATACGTATGGATTTGTAGAAAATATTCCATTTGATACGATTATGAGTGGTAAGTTACTAGGAATGAATAGTAATTTAATCAAAGAATTTTCTGATTTAAGTGATATTGAAATTAGTTTTAAAGAGTTTGACAATTATACAGAATTAGTAAATGCTTTTAATGCCAATGATGTCGATTTCTTCTTAGAGTTTACGCCACGTACAAATTATAAAATGGATGTTATAAGAACTGTATCTCCATATCATGAAGAGATTGTTATTTCATCTTTATTAAAAGATAATGTCGTGATTCAAAATTTATATGCATTAGAGGATCAAGAAGTAGCTGTTGTATCTGGAACTAAAATTGAAACAATGCTTAAGAAGTATAATATTCATACGAAAGGTTATAATAATGTGGAAGATTTATTAGAACATGTTGGAAAAAATCCATATTTCGCACTTGATTATAATACATATAAATATTATGAAAAAAGTAAATTAAAAGATTATAAGATTGATTATTTATTTGATTTAAATGATAATTATCGTTTTGTAGTTCGTGATATAAAAGATAATCGTGTTTTTGAAGATTACTTAGATTTTTATTTATCATTCATTGAAGAAAATAAAATCATGAATCAGAGTTATGAACAGTTATTCTTACATAAACAATCTTATTTTATTCGTAATTTAATTATTTTAGTAGTTGGATTTGGTGCAATCGCACTTGGTTATTTCATCTATAAAAAAATTAAATCTCGTGAGAAACAAAAAATTGTGATTGGTAAGAATGATAAATTACAATATATTGATATGTTAACATCATTAAAGAATCGTACTTATTTAAATGACCAAATGAAAACATGGGATGAATCAGGAATTTATCCACAAGCTATTGTAATCGTTGATTTAAATAATGTTGCATATGTAAATGATAATTATGGCCATACTGAAGGAGATAATTTAATTAAAGAAGCAGCCAATAAATTGATTACCACACAAATTGAAAATAGTGAAATTATGCGTACAAATGGAAATGAGTTTTTAATTTATTTAGTAGGATATGAAGAAAAACAAGTTGTTTCTTATATTCGTAAATTAAATAAAGAATTTAAAGATATTTCTCATGGCTTTGGAGCAGCAATTGGTTATAGTATGATTACGGATGCCATTAAAACAATTGATGACGCCATTAATGAAGCAACACAAGATATGAAAAATAATAAAGAAGAGAATAATGGATAATATAAGAGGGATAGTATGAAACAATTAAAAAAATTGATTGGGAGATTATTTGAATTAATAGGAAAAGAAGAAATGCGAGTTTTGCCTGGACATATCGCATTTTTCTTAGTACTATCTTTGGTTCCAATCATTACTTTAGTTGGAGTAATTGCCTCTTTTTTTCATGTTTCTATTTCAGAATTTGTAAAAGCTATGACCAATACACTACCAAATCAAATTTCTGACATCATTTTACCTTTTATTTCTGGTAAAGGAATTGATATGAATGTTATTTTCTTCATGATTATTGGTTTTATTTTAGCGAGCAATGGTTGTCATGCCATCATTGATGCAACTGATACACTTTATAAAATAGATCATGAAGACTATATTAGTACACGTATTAAAGCGATATTTTTAACCATATTATTAGTAGGATTATTTCTTTTTACATTAGTTATTTTGGCATTCGGTAATACCATTTTACAAATGATTCAAAATTTTGGTGTATTAGGAGATTTAGGAGATACCATATATCAAATTTTTATCTTATGTAAATGGCCAGTAGCTTTTATTCTTGTATACTTTATTATTAAATTAATCTATACACTTGCTCCTGATAAGAATATAAAAAGTCGTTATATGACAAGAGGTTCTGTATTTACTGCTTTAGGTTGGATCTTAGTAACAGCTATTTATTCTTATTATGTGAGTCATTTTGCAAATTATGATATTTTCTATGGAAGTTTATCTAACTTAATTATTATGATGATTTGGATCTATATTATTGCTTATATTTTTGTTATAGGAATTGCTATTAATGTTGAAACTTATGAGAGAGTGGTAAAGATTTCTAATCATAAAAAAGAGATAGATGAACATAGTAATTAAAGGATATATATTATTACCATATATATCTTTAGGTAGATTACATTACAGTACCGAAATTAGTTTCAGTGGAACTAGTACGTACTAAATAGGTAATGTCTCCTTGTTCGTTGTACTTTTATTAGTAAAAAGCGAGAAACACTCGCTTTTTTTGTTTGACAATTCTTCATTTTTTATAATATGATACTACTATATAGATAGGAGTATGATGTATGAAAGAACACTTAAAAAACTATTTAGAACAAGATCATCAATTTGATAGAGTTACTTTATTGGCTATTTTTAGTTTAATCATCGTTATTACTGGTGTATTCGGTTGGCTTTATGAATTTATCTTTTATTTTTTAAATAGTGGAATGACACAATTTTATTATCGTGGTGGTAATTTCTTACCATGGATTAATATTTATGCGATTGGTTCTATGTTTATTTATTTCTTAACTTATAAGAAAAGAAAGAATCCCTGGTTTGTTTTTTTTGCAAGTCTAATCATATGTGGTATTTTAGAATATTTTGCCGGTTGGTTTATGTATGAGTTTTGGGATGGACTTAGATGTTGGGATTATAATTCTGAAATATGGAATTTTGGTAATATCAATGGCTTTGTCTGTCTTAGAAGT
>CALVKP010000048.1 GCA_944332735.1 uncultured Bacilli bacterium
GCTTGATAAGTATAAACCTGTAATGTTCCTTGATCTAACATCTCATTTAATTCATCTTCTTGATATGTTCCTATTTCTTTTCCATTTAAATCATATAATGTTTCATTTTCAATATATCCTGCTTTGATATTTAAAGTAAGTGTCTCTTCATGATTACTATATCCATATAACTTAGATACATATTTCTTACTATCACATTCTACTTTCTTTCTTGTTAATTGATCCCCATCTAATTCATATGCATACCCTTCATATACATAATCTTCAAATGCTTCTGGTATATCTTCATTCTTTAATATCTTTTCTGCACTCTTTATATAATCATCTTTTGTAATTTCATTTCCTAATACTTTATCTTTCTTCATCTGTCCAAAGATTAAATATAGTAGTACTTTATCATCTGTTTCACTTGCTTTTGTATTATGACTTACAATATTCACTTCTGTACATGTTTCTCCATCTTGTTCTTTATATAATTTCTCTACTGTTTCATGTTTTACAGTTGTACTTTCTGTTTTCTCTTCTGTTTTATTAATAACAAAAGAATAAATAACTAACCCAATCACTAAAATAAGAATAATGATAATACCTGCTATGATACCAACTCTCTTTTTATCCATATCTATACCTCCATACAATAATAGTTTACCATATTTTTTATGCAATCACAAACGGATCTTGCATTATTCCAGTTCCTGTAATCTTTAGATAAAACAAAGAAAAAAACAATACATTTTGTATTGTTAAAAAACGATTTGTTTTTGAATATATGGAATTACTTCTTCTAATTTTAGTGTGATTTGTTCCATTGTGTCTCTATTTCTTACTGTAACAGTACCATTATTTAAAGTTTCATCATCTACTGTTACTGCAAATGGTGTACCAATTGCATCTTGTCTACGATAACGTTTACCAATAGAAGCTGTTTCATCATAACTTGTCATAAAATATTTTGAGAATAATTCATAAATTTCTTCTGCTTTTTGTTTGTGATATTTTTTATTTAATGGTAGTACTGCAACTTTATATGGAGCAATCGCTGGATTAAATTTCATAACTTCTCTAGTTTCTCCATTTTCTAATGTTTCTTCTTCATAGCATTGATCTAATAATGCAAGTACTAAACGATCACAACCTACTGTAGATTCAATAATATATGGGATATATTTTTGATTTGTTTCTGGATCTAGATATTCTTGTGATACACCAGAATATTCTTGGTGTCTTGATAAGTCATAATCCGTACGATTATGTGTTCCATTGATTTCACCCCAGCCGAAATTAAATTTATATTCTATATCACATGCTTCTTTGGCATAATGGGCTAATTTCTCATGATCATGGTATCTTAATTTTTCTTCTGGTAATCCTAAGTCAGTGAAATATTTTTTCGCATACTCTTTAAAGTATTGATATAAGTCACTATCCATTCCTTCTTTACAGAATGTTTGATATTCCATTTGTTCAAATTCTATGGTACGGAATGTAAAGTTACCTGGGGTTATTTCATTACGAAATGCTTTTCCTATTTGTCCAATACTAAATGGTAGTTTTGCTCTCATAGTACGTTGTACATTTAAAAAATTAACATATTCACCTTGAGCATTTTCTGGACGTAAATAGATTGTGTTTTTCGCATCTTCTGTAACTCCTCTTTGTGTTTCAAACATCAAATTAAATTGTCTGATATCTGTAAAGTTACTTTTTCCACATTTTGGACATGGTACATGATGTTCTTTGATATATTGTAACATTTCTTCTTGTGTCATTCCATCTGCATGGGCATTTTCATCAAAATCATCAATTAAATTATCTGCTCTATGACGTGTTTTACACTCTTTACAATCGACTAATGGGTCAGAGAAACTAGATACATGTCCACTTGCTTCCCATACTCTAGGATGCATTAAAATAGCTGCATCAACTTCATATGCATTCTTTCTTTCTTGAATAAATCTTTTTCTCCATGTATCTTTAATATTATTCTTTAAACGTGCTCCTAATGGTCCATAATCCCATGTATTAGCAAGACCTCCATAAATTTCACTTCCCTGAAAAATAAATCCATATTGTTTGCAGTAATTTACTAATTTTTCCATTGTTAACTTTTCCATAATAACCTCCTATAAAAAAACTCTAAAGAGACATGTAAGGACGAGATTACCCGCGGTTCCACCTTACTTATCCTCTTTAGAGAATCAGCTTTCTTCTATATCGCTCTAAAGCTCCATATTTATGATAGTCTACTAGGTTTTCACTATTCCTAATTCACTCAATAAGACTTTTTTTCATAAATACCTCTTCGTCATCGCGTTGATACTTACATATTAATCAATTTTTAGTCTTTTGTCAATCTTATTCTGTTACTAGTTTTAATTTTTTTACTTTTGTATTCATTCGATCTTGATTATAAATACGATCTAAATAATTTTGTACCATAAAATGTTCTACAAATCGTTTCATTTTTAAATCTAATTGATTCATAAATTGTTTTCTTTCCTTAGCGTCTAATGATACATAAGCATTCATAATATCATTTCTAAATTGGTTTACAATCATAGTAGCTGTATCTAAAGGAAATTGTAAAAATACGTTACCATATCTTGGATCTGATGTTATGTGTGCATGTTGATTCTTAGTAATTTTAAACATTTCTTGATGAAATAATTCTTTTGATTCAGCCACTTGTGATAGTTGAAAATAAGAACTCATATCTTGATATTTCTCATTTTCTAACATACTTGTCATCGTATCATGATAATCTAATCCAGATATTGGGATTCTCACTAATGCATTTTCTACTTTTGTACCATCTTTTTCTTTTTTTATCACTTTTGGACTATTTGGTGATAAAGCTGTATAACTAACAAATACTTCTAAAAACTGTTCAATATTTTTGTTTGACATATATTCCTCCAATCAAATTAAAAACATACATCAAACAACTTCCTGCACAAGCATTGTACCACGTTCTTATTTTATTCGTCAATGTTGTTAAGTATGAAAAAAATATCTACATATATAGATATTATTTTTCTAATTCATTTAAATCTTTTAAAAATCCTCTACTTTTCAAATATAAACCAGTATAACGATCATAGTAATCATTTAAGAATTGGTTCACACCTTTTTTTACTTTTTCTGATAGTTCTAATTTTTCTATTTTAGAAATATCTACATAATAATACATGCGTATTAATTTAATAATCTTTTCATCTACTAATGGTTCTTGTTTGCGACAATAATTACAAACATACCCTCCTAAATAACTAGATAATGTTGCGATAGAATCCGTCCTACCACATACTGCACATCTATCGATGACTGGCATAACGCCTAAATATTCTAGATATTTTAATTCTAATATATTTGTAATGACTAATGGATCAAAACCATCTTCTATTTTCTTAATTCCACTTAAAAATAAAGGATATATTTTATCTGAATTATTTTGTTTTACTAATTGTTCTGTTAATTCTAATAGATAACTAGCATAGCTAATTTTTTCTAAATCAGTTTTAATCTGTTTTAATGGATCTATGATATCAACACTGATTAAATTTGATAATTTTCCTTCTTTATAATAGATATGAAATGTTCCATAAGTAAGTTTATCTGTTACACTACGTAATTCACTTTTCATTCTATTAGCACCTTTCGCCATCATTCCAATTAATCCATGTTCTTTTGTAAAGACATTTAATATTTTACTAGATTCTTTATAGGGAATGGTACTTACAATAATTCCTTCAACAGCTTCTATCATTTGTCTCTTTATCAAGTATTTTTTTATATCGTATATAGTATTCTATTTTTCCTGTGTTTTTAAATAAATCCCAAAGTAACTCTTTCATAATATCACCTATTTATATCTTGTTACTTTTTAAAATACTTTATACAATATTAATCAAAATCTTGATATCCAAACTCCTTTAAATATTTTTCTTTATCACGCCAATTTTTAATCACTTTTACAAATAAATTTAAATATACCTTTTTCCCTAACATTTCTTCCATGTCTTCTCTGGCATAGGTACCAATCTTTTTAATCATTTGCCCATTGGCTCCTACAATAATACGTTTGACAGAATCTCTATCTGTAATAATATTCGCATAAATGGTAACAGAATTTTTCTTTTTTTCTACTGATTCAATGACACAAGCAACAGAATGAGGAATCTCTTCTTCTGTTAAACGAAATACTTTTTCACGAATCATTTCTGCTAATACGAACTCTGTAGATTGATTGGTTACATCTTCTTTTCCATAATAACATATACCCTCTTTTAAATAAGATTTAATTACTTTTAAGAGTGTATCTAAATTATCATCTTTTAAAGCAGATACCGGTATAATTTCTTGAAATTGATATAGATCTATATATTCTTGTATTTTATTTATAATTTGTTCTTTTGTTAATTTATCGATCTTATTTAAAATTAAAAATACAGGTTTATCTATTTGTTTTAATCTTTCAATAATATATTTATCTCCAGGTCCTAATAGCATAGAAGCATCTACTAAAAATAATAAGATATCTACATCATCCATACTGTAATATGCTTCTTTATTTAAATAACTTCCTAATTTATGAGTTGGTTTATGAATTCCTGGTGTATCTACAAATACAATTTGAGCTTCCTCATCATTATAAATTCCTTGAATCATGTTTCTTGTTGTCTGAGGTTTATTGGATGTAATAGCAATATGACGTTCTAATAAGTGATTCATTAAAGTAGATTTACCAACATTAGGTCTTCCTACTAAACTTACAAACCCACTTTTCATTTTAAGTCTCCTTCATCAAATGGATATGGGCATAATTCAGATACGAAAAACTCTTTTACATCTGTTTGACTCATGCATGTAATCTTTGCATCTTTATCAAATAATTCTGTAATGACTTGACGGCATAAAAAGCAACAAGTACTAATTTTTTCTGTATTTACCATAATATATAACTCTTTAAAATCACCTTTTTGATAACCATGACTAATAGCACTTACAATGGCACTTCTTTCCGCACATATTGTAGCTCCATAAGAAGCATTTTCAACATTGACTCCATAAAATTCATGACCATCTTTCATTACAACAATTGCAGCAACTGGAAATTTTGAATAGGGACTATAACTATTTTTTAATAATTCTGTTAATTTTTCTCTCATAATTCACCTAAAATAACGCAATCATCTTTGGTACAAATAAGAATAGTCCACATAAAAAGGCAGTGATGGCAAATACAAATACAGCTGCTGCTGCCGTATCTTTGGCTGTTTTAGCAAGTGGATGAATCTCTGGACACGCGAGATCAACCACTGCTTCTATCGCCGTATTAATTAATTCTGTTGCGATTACAAGTCCAATTAAAACAATGCAAAGTAACCATTCATGGAAATTAAGTTTGAATATAATTCCACAAATAATAACTAGTAATGTCACTAAAACATGAATAAACATACTTTGTTCATATTTAAAAGCATATTTAATTCCATCCCATGAATAGTGAAAACTATTAATAAATCTTTTTATTCCCCTTTTTTTCTGTTCTTTTCTTTTTTCTTCATTCATATCTTTCACCACCTAAAACAAACTCATGATAAGCATTGCTAATCTTGGACCAAATAAAATTACCCAAAATAAGAATGCTAAACAAGATAATAATCCTACTGCGCCTGATGCAGTATCTTTTCCTACTTTCGCAAGCGGATGAATTTTGGGACAAATAAGATCGATGACTGCTTCTAAAGCTGTATTAATCAATTCCATTCCAGCAATTAATCCTAATAGTAAAATAGAAACTGCCCATTCAATTGGTGTCGCTTTTAAAATAATACATAAAGTAATAATGATAATGGTTGTAAAAAAGTGAAGTGTCATACTCTGTTCATTCTTATAAGCTGATTTTAACCCATCTTTCGCATAAGAAAAACCTTTGATATAACCTTTTAAACTGACTTTATGCCTTTTATTTTCTCGTAATTCCATATGCTTCTAACACCTTCTCTTGTTTATCAAACATCACTTTTTCTTCCTCTTTTGTCATATGATCATATCCTAATAAGTGATAAATTCCATGCGTTACTAAAAAGAATAATTCTCTTTTACGAGAATGACCATATTCTTTTGCTTGACTAACCACACGATCTACAGAAATATAAATATCACCTAGCACACGTATATCTTGGGCTTGTACTTCTTTTTCATCTTCTAAAGCAAATGTAATCACGTCTGTTGGACGATCCATTCCACGATATTCTAAATTAATTTTATGAATATATGGATCATCTACTAAGATTACATTAAATAAAACATGTTCTAATTTCTCATAAGATAATACAAATTGAATATATTTTTCAAGTTCTTCTAATTCTTCCCAATCACAACGAGTAAGATTTATGATTTCTACTTCGTTCATACTGCTCCCCCTAAGTTAATAATTTGATATAATTGCCACAACATAAATATCAAAATAAGCGATATTATTATATTATAAAACATCTCTTTTTTCAAGAATGATGGGAGATGACTCTTAATCTTAGAAAGAGTCCACCAAATCGCAAATCCAATAATTCCACCAATGACATTTAATAAAATATCATCAACATCAAATACACGACCAATTAATAATTGTGTTGTTTCAATGGTACTAGAAATTAATAAACTAAGTAATAAAATAGAATATGGCTTTTTTAATTTTAAAAAGTAAGAAACAAAGAATCCAAATGGAATAAACATCAACATATTCCCTAATACATTACGAATAAATAAAGAAGATGCGAAACGATAGCGAAACATCTCTTTAAATGGAATAAAATTAGAAGTTGACCATGTCACATCTTGAAATGTAACAACATGGAATAAACATAAAATATAAATAATAAACATCAAAGCTAAAACATCTTTGTAAAATACAACATGTTTATCATACTTAACAATATATGTAATTCTCATTGATATAATAATCATAGAAAAAATAAATATCATAGGCCAACTATTTTCAAATATATTTAATATAGTTTCTCTTAACATATACGCTCACTTCCTATTCTTGGGCGTTTTCTACATGATTTTCCTCTTGTTCTTTTACTTCTCCATAAGCAGTAATATCTTCATAAACAGTAAAAAACATATCTACTACCATTTTACTATTTTTTTGCGTGGTTTTCAAAGTTTTTACATCAATTATTTTTTCTTTTTTTGTTAATCTTTCTTGCATTTTATCGATTCCTAGTTCTACTGCTTGTTGTACTGCTTCATTTTTCGTTAATATCTTATCTGTTTTTATCACTTCTATTTGTTTTTCTTTTTGAAAACGAATTGGCAAAACAAAGTGTTCCCATATCTTATTTACTTTACATTCTTTTTGACGAAATGGTTTAGCATTAAACAATTCAAAACGATGATTAAAATATTCAACTGTATAGACAGTATTTTTTCTTCCCGTCTTTTTCACATCATAATAATGATATGGTATCTCTACTTCTACTTCATACCATACTTCTCCATATACCTTCCCTTTCGCACTGACTTTGTTCTTTACTTCTTCATTTAATTTTATTTCTCCACTAATAATAATATCTCCCGATTTTACATAATCATTATCTTTTCTAATAATTTCTCCCTGAGATGCTTCTACTCTTCTTACAATCGCATCTTTCTTCGCAACAATATGACGAATATTTGGTTCTTTTTTCTTACTCGCTAACTTTCTCATTTCAACACGTATCACATATTTTGTCCCTACGGTTTCTATTTCCATCCACTCTATTTTATCTTGATTATTTTTAATAATCTTTTTTTTAATCTGCTCTAACTGTTGATAACTCTTCTTCCACTGATAACGGTAAATTCCTTCTTTTTCTAGTTCTCTTTTTAAAAAATTACGTACATCTTTATCTAAATAAACAATCTCTACTTGATAAATGATATGAGATAAAGCAATTAATACAGCAAGTCCCAAAAAGATACTAAGGAGTAATACATGATTTTTTTTCCATTTCTTTTTGAAACGACTTACTCCATAAGTATCTATTATATTTATACGATAAATTGTCTTTAATTCCTTTAATTTCTCGTAATCTTTTTCATATATGGTAATTAAAAGTGTCTTTCGATCGATTTGAATGACTTTCAAAAGTGAAATTTTATGTGTGATTAATCTTTTGATAAAACGTTCTATGTTTTTTCCTTCTACTTTTAATTGAACTCGATTATGTCTTTCTAAAAAATTTTTTAAATTCATTAGAATCACCTAAATTCTATTTTCTCAAACTTTCCTTTAATTAATACCTCATCTTCTAACAGTCTTGTAATTGTCAGATTTTTACCTGTAATTAAAATTCTATTTTGATCACTTAATATATCAATTCCCGTGTCACTAATTCTACCGATTTCTTTATAATTGACAATATCAATTTGATCTTCATAACAATGCATAGAAAATTCTGTTTCTAATAAATATGAACGTATTTTTGAAATCATTTCCATAAAGTACCACCTATCACATTGTATGTTTTAAAGTCTTGTTTATGTATCTCTTTTTATCTCTTAGAATTTTTGATATAATGAGACCAAGGGGGAGAAATATATGAAACGTAGTATTCTCATTATTTTAGGTAAAATAATTGCTTGGATCGGCAAGCGATTAGGTCGAGGTAGTACACTTCCTGGACAAATCATTTTAAAATTTGAGCCAAATATGTTAAAAAAGTTAGAACTTCCAAATCATATCATTGCTGTTACTGGTTCTAGTGGAAAAGGTAGTATTACAAAAGTAATTGCTACTATTTTAAGACAAGATGGTTATACAGTAGCCCATAATGAATCAGGTTCTAACCTAGAAGCAGGGATTTTAACCATGTTATTACAGGAAGCAACTTTAGGAGGAAAAATCAAAGCGGATTATTTAGTATGCGAAGTAGATGAAAGATATACGAAGTTTGTTTTTCCAAAGATTCATCCTCAATACGTGGTAATTACAAACATCACTAGAGATCAACCACCTAGACAAGGACACTTTGATAAAGTATTTACAGAAATAGAAAAAGCTCTAGATGAAAATATGCACTTAATATTAAATGCAGATGATCCATATCTACAAAAGTTTGAAAATCATGGTTGTAAAATTACTTATTATGGAATCGGTAAAAATAAGTATTCTAGTACAACATCAAAATATGAGAATTTAAATATTTCTCATTGTCCAATTTGCCATAAAAAATTACAATACCACTACTATCAATTTGAAGCATTAGGAGATTATTATTGTAGTTGTAACCAATTTCAAAGACCAACTCCACAATATGAAGCAACAAATTTAAACCTAGAAAAATCAAAAATGACAATCAATAAAAAATATGAGATGTATTTAAAACCAACCCTACTTTATCATGCTTATAATATGTTAGCGTGTTATACACTACTTGCATGTTTAGGAAAAAGTGAAAAACAAATTGCGGAACAATTAACGGAAATATCCAGACATGCTTCCAAAGAAAATTTCTTTACGGTTGGAAAACGTCATGTCCATGTTTTAAATAATAAAAATGAAAATAGTACAACATTTAATCAATCCATTGCTTATACAACTCGTTTTAAAGATGAGAAAACAATTGTGATTGGTTGGAAAGAGATTAGTAGAAGATATCAATATGAGGATTTATCATGGTTATATGATATTGATTTTGAATTATTAAACCACCCTACTTTAGAAAAAGTAGTATGTGTTGGTATTAATCGTTATGATATTGCTACAAGAATGAAATATGCAGGAATTGATGAGAAAAAGATTGTTGTTTTTGAGAACTTAGAAGAAGCAGTATTTTATTTGAACCATAGAACCAAAAAAGATATATTTGCTATATTAAATTTTGATTACGTAAAACCATTTTCAAAACTCATGAAAGGAAGTGATAAACATGGAAATTAAAATCGCTCACCTTTATTATGATTTAATGAATCTATATGGAGAAAACGGAAACATCAAAGCATTGAAAAAGCAATTAGAAGAACAAAATATTTCTGTAAAAGTTTTATCACTTACAATCGATGATGAACTAAATTTCAATGAATATGATATGGTATATATGGGAGCAGGTACAGAAGAAAATCAAAAACTCGTTGTGAAACATTTGCTAAAATATAAAAATGAGATTGAAACAACAATTCATCAAAATAAATTATTCTTAATCACTGGAAATGCGATTGAATTATTTGGGCGATATATTTTAACAACTGATAAGAAAAAAATAAAAGCTTTAAATATCTTCCCTTATTTTGCAAAACAAGAAAATTTTCGTATTGCAGATGAAGCATTATTCCAATGTGATTTCGTAAAAGAACCAATTCTAGGATTTCAAAACCAAAACAGTGTCATGCGAGAAAATAAGAATCCCCTATTCCATGTTTTAAAAGGAACCGGATCTTATCCAAATTCTAAGAAAGAAGGAATTCACGAATATGAATTTTATGGAACTTATTTAATTGGTCCATTATTAATTCGTAATCCAGAACTATTAAAATATTTTGTTAAAAAAATAATTCTTTCTAAAGAACCAAATTTCAAATTCAAAAACTTTTCTCTACAATTAGAGAAAAAAGCACATGATACATTTATGGAAAACTATTATAAAGAATTTATCGAAGAAAAAAAGGCATCCAAATAATGGATGTCTTTTTATGTTTAACTATCTAATCTTTTTTTTACCATCTTTGTCAGTGTAGTATACATTTCCATCTGAATGTTTAGTAACATGAAAAACTTCTTTACCTTCTTTTTTTAATTGAGTAACATAGTTTTCTAGTCCCTTATCATCTATATAAGTTGTCAAATTTATTTCGCTATTTCCAGAACCTCCTTTACATTGTAGTGTACTACTACGATCATTATTCTTCAAAATATCTCCTCCTCATCTAATTTTATTTACACATTGCGATATAGCAATTCCAGTAGCTACAGATACATTCATAGAAGAATTATTACCAAACATATCAATATGTACTGTATCATCAACTGTATCTAATGCCACTTGAGAAACTCCATTCTGCTCATTACCAACCACAAATGCATAAGCCTTCTGTTGCTCAAAACTATAATTTTGTATTGGAATACTTTGATTTGTCAATTCTAAAGCTAAAACAGTAATATTATGAAGTTGTAAATCACGAATACATTTTTTCGTGTCATCATGAATCTCATAATCCACATAATTAATCGTATTTCTAGAAACTCTAGTTAATTTTTTATTTTTTAAAATATCTATTGGTTTGGTACCACAAATATATATTTTACTAACACCTAACGCATCAGACAGGCGAAAAGCACTACCAACATTGACAATATCACTTATGTTATCTAACACTAAATAAATTGGAAACTTTTTTTGTATATGTTTATAATTTTGATGCGTTAATTGTACATTTGCCATTTATATACCTCCTTCGTTCCATACTTGTTGTAAAGCCCATTCAACTGCAAACCCAAACATTTCACTATAAGAATGAAATTGGGTAGTTAATTCAATATATCGATCCATATCATCGGTTTCATATAATTTGGGATCATTATCTAACTGATCACCTGTATAAGGAGAAAAATAAATAAACTCCCAAAATCCTTGAAATTTTGTAAATGTTTGAAAGAAATTATCTGTTAAATAATCTCCTATTCTTACATTGATTTTTAAATTTTTTCTACCTTTTAATAAAGATTCCATTCCCGGAGGTAAAACAACATCAATTGCCATAAAAACACCTCTATTTGTATCTAAAATAACACTTTATTTTTAAAAAGTCAATCAAAAACACCAAATAAATTGGTGTCTCTATTACTTATCTCTTACTTTCGCATTTAATTTAGATTCTACTTCTGTAATCATTTTATTAAATACTTTCATAACTTCTTCATCTGTTAATGTTTTTGTAGCATCTTCAAATGTAATGGAATATGCGATTGATTTTTCATTTTCGCCTACATTTTCTCCTGTATATACATCAAATACATCAATATTTGTTACCATACGTCCACCTATATGTTTTAAAATATCCATCACTGCTTTAGAAGTTACTTGTTTCTCTACAATGAATGCGACATCTTTATGAATTGCTGGGTATTTAGATACTTCTTTATATTTTACCATACGTACTTTATGTGACATGATTTTTAATAAATCTAATTCAAATACATATACTTCTTTTTTACACTCTGTAGGATGTACTTGACCAAAGTATCCCACTACTTCACGATCAATTAATAAGGCACAACTTCTTCCTGGGTGAAATTCTTTTGGTAAATTGTTTGTATCAAATGAATAACGATTATTTAAACCTAAATACTTCATCATGTTTTCAATAATACCTTTTACATAATAGAAATCAACTACGATTTTTTCTTGTTGCCATAGATTATTGGTACTTATTCCATATAACAATCCTGAAATCATTGGTTTTTCTATATATTCTTCATTTTCTTTATAATAGATATTTCCTGATTCATAGATGGCGACATTTTTTTGATTTCTACTAATGTTATATTCCCATACATTTAATAGAGATGGAATTAAACTCTTACGTAAATATTTTCTATCTTCTGTTAATGGATCTAATAATACAATATCTTCATTTTGATAGTTTGTATATTTATTGGCATCTTCTTTTTTTACAAGGGAATAAGTAATAACTTCTGTTAATCCTAGTCCTTGTAAACGATGACGCAATTCTTTTGTTAATAATTCTTTTTTAGAATAACTTCCCTCTTTTGATTCTAATACAGGTAGTTTTCCAACAACATGTTCATAACCATATATTCTACCTACTTCTTCGATTAGATCTTCTTTGATATTTACATCTAATCTTCTAGTAGGTACAAATACTTTGAATGTTTCATTTTCTTCTTGTACTTTGAACCCTAAACGAGTTAAGACATCAATGACATCTTCTTTTGTTAATATCATACCAAGTACTGCATTTATCTTTTCTAATGTAATATCGATTTCTTTATCTTCTTTACTTGTTGTATCATGTGTTAAGATTCCATCATATACTTTTCCATCGGCATATTTTTCTAATAGATAACAAGCTCTATTTAATGCTTCCTTACATCTATTTGGATCAATTCCTTTTTCATATCTACTAGATGCTTCACTACGTAAGATAGTTTTTGCTGTATAACGAATATGAATTGGTTCAAAGATGGCAGCTTCAATAAATATATTTTTTGTATCCATTTCTACTTCTGTAGAAAGACCACCCATAACACCAGCTAAAGCGACTGCTTCTTTTTCATTTGCAATAACGATATCACTTGTTTTTAGAGTTCTTTCTTGACCATCTAATGTTTTTAAGTGTTCATCTTCATGAGCCATACGAACGATCACTTTATCACCAAGACGATCTTTATCAAAGAAATGAAGTGGTTGTCCATATTCTAACATAACATAATTACTAATATCTACTACATTGTTAATAGAACGAATTCCACTTGCCATAAGACGTTCTTTCATCCATTCTGGACTATCTTTAATTACTACATCTTTTACAATTTTACCTAAGTAAATAGGACAGTTTTCTGTTTGTACATCGATTGTCATACAATCATTTACATTGTCTTTTAATACCTTTGGTGTGTTTTCTGGATATGTAACAGGTCGGTTATAGATTGCTCCTACTTCATGGGCCATACCTAAGATACTTAGTAAATCACCACGATTTGCAGTTAATTCAAAGTCAATTACTTCATCATCATATTCCATATAATGAATTGCATCTTCACCAACTGGTGCATCATCAGGAAGAACATGAATTCCTGTTTTATCTTCTTCACTCATATATTTTGATTCAATTCCTAATTCTTCTAAAGAACAACACATTCCATAAGAATCCATACCAGCTAATTTTGCTTTTTTTATTTCGATTCCATTTGGTAATTTCGCACCTATTTTGGCAACTGGAACTTTAATTCCTTGTCTCATATTTGGAGCGCCACATAAGATTTGAACGACTTCATCTCCTAAATCTACTTTACAGATATGAAGTTTCTTACTTTCAGGATGCATTTCACATTCTAAGACATGACCTACTACAATGCCAGTAGCTTCACTAACTTTTTCAACACTTTCGTATTCATTTCCAGCGAGTACCATTTTATTGGCTACTTCATGAAAGTTTAAGTCATCTACTTTTACATAGTCATTTAAAAAGCTTTTACTAACACGCATCTTATTCTCCTCCTTCTACTCGGTTGAAATCATTTAAGAATCGAAGATCATTGGTATAGAAACTACGAATATCTGTTATTCCATATTTTAACATTGCAATTCTTTCTGGTCCCATACCAAATGCGAAACCAGTATATTTTTCTGGATCATATCCATTATCTCTTAATACATTTGGATGTACCATTCCACTACCTAGTATTTCAATCCATCCTGTTCCTTTACATAGTGGACAACCTTTTCCACCACATTTAAAGCATGATACATCTACTTCTATAGATGGTTCTGTAAATGGGAAGAAACTTGGACGAAGACGAATTTCACGATCTTCTCCAAACATTGTTTTAGCAAGTATTTCTAGTGTTCCTTTTAAATCAGCAAGAGAGATATTCTCATCAACTACTAATCCTTCTATTTGGTGGAATTGATGAGAATGGGTTGCATCATCATTATCTCTACGATATGTTTTACCTGGACAAATAACACGAATTGGTTTCTTTTCTTTATTTGCTTCCATCGTTCTTGCTTGGACTGGAGATGTTTGGGTACGAAGTAATACTTCATCTGTAATATAGAAACTATCTTGACTATCTCTAGCAG
>CALVKP010000049.1 GCA_944332735.1 uncultured Bacilli bacterium
AAATGGTTATGCCTGGTGACAATGTAGAAATGACAGTTGAATTAATTGCTCCTATCGCTATCGAAAATGGAACTAAGTTCTCTATTCGTGAAGGTGGTAGAACAGTTGGTGCTGGTAACGTTTCAGAAATCGTTGAATAATAAAAGCAGAGGTATATTTCCTCTGTTTTTTTTCACAAAAAAAATGATGTTTTTACACATCATTTTTTCTTCTTAAAACTTCTAAGTGGGGAAGTTTGTCTGTAAATAAAATATTTTGGATTATTTGTAATTAATTCTAAATCACCAATATATTCTATAAAAGTAGGATGGAATCCATTTTTAAAAGTAGTTAATCCTATATAACTATTATTTTCTTTTAAAGTAGGATTTGTAACCCCTCCTAAAGAAAATGATTGATATCCTAAATTCGCATATTTTTCCATAATCTTCCACAACAATAAATGTTTCGAATTAAATTTCTTAAATCTTTTATCATGTCCATCTGCTAATAAGAAAATTTGATTTTGATGTTTTACAATCATAGCTGATGCAGTTACAACACCAGTTGGAAAATCTCTTAATAAATTGGTTGCAGTTACTAAATTATTTTTAGCCATAGCTAATTGCTTATCTATTGTCATTTTGTGATTAATCATTTTTTCTTTTTCCTTATCTTTAGAAATTAATACTTGCTTGTTAATTTCGTTACTTACTTTTTCTAATTTCTCATATTTTGCTTTACATACTTTTAAATAAGTTTCAGTATTTAATTTCGCATAATATAAATCTACTTTATGATTTTTATCAAAAAATTCATATGTATCTTTGAAATATCCAATATCACGTTGGTATTTTTTTCTTGTTTGCATATATAAGTATTCTACATTATCCGCAGTACCACGATAGATTTGAATTCCACTATGATCTGCACTTCTAATTTTCGTACGCATTTCTTTTTTAAAACTTTGGAATATCTCATAATATGGCCTTTTTAAATCAATGATTGCTTCAAAGCGAGGTTTATCACTTTCAAAGAAGTTATTATATCCCATATGGAAATATCCATTTTGTTTTAAATTATCAAAAACGAGTTGATAATTGGGATTGATGTTCACTTGATTTGTAATTAAATCATAAGTTTTATAAATAATACTAGGACATATTTTGATTGCAATAATATCCAATTTACTCAAAAATTTCTTTAATAATTTTGTAAATTCACTTAAAATTGTTCCATTTTGATAATCAATTAAAAAACCACGTGGTGCATAAGCATATTTAAACATTCCTGCTTTTTCAATTAAAATTAAACTTGCAGCAATGATTTGATTGCCCTCTATGGCACCAATTAACATACTATCATAATTCTGATGATTCATAATGAATGCATATTCTGCAGTTTGATAATAAGATGAAGGAATAAATTGCTCGGAAAAAGCATTAAATTCTTCATTGGTTAATTGTCTGATTTCCATATTTTATTCCTCCTATCTAACTCTTATATTATAACATATAATTTTTTAAAAATATAGCAAATGCTTTACGAATCTTTTGAATTCGTTTATAATATGATTGTGAGGTAATAAATATGAAGCTAAATGATAAAAAAGGGTTTACATTAATTGAGTTATTAGGTGTGATTGTAATTTTATCTGTGATTGTTATGATTACAGTTCCGATTGTTCAAGATAAAATTACAGAATCACGTAAGAGTGCTTTTCTCGCATCTGTAAATGGTTATGTGAGAGCTTCTAGAATGAAAAATACAGAAGAGGGAACTACCAAATTTACCATTGCTGATGAGAAAATAACACCAGAAGTAGATTATAAAGGAGAAGTTCAAGGTAAAGGTGTTATTGAATACGATAGTATGGGAAAAGTAAAAGTAAATGTATGGAATGGCACTTATTGTGCAGTGAAAACTTATAATGATTCTGATGTGCAAATAAAAAGTGATATTCAAGATTATACAGCGTGTATGAATGCTTAGAAACAGGTGATAAAATGTTTGAAAATAAAAAAATATTTGTTTTTGGAATGGCACGTAGTGGGTATGCAGCAAGTTTCTTTTTAGCGAAACATGCTGCTTCTATTTTAGTAACTGATTCTAAAGAACAAGAGATAGAAAAAGTAAAAACGTTAAATGAATTAGGGGTTGAAGTAGCAATTACAAAAGAACCAGAAGAATTATTGGATGAAACTTATGATGTGATTGTTAAAAATCCAGGAATCCCTCGTAACCATCCTCTATTACAAAAAGCAAAAAAATTAAAGATACCAGTTATAGGAGAAATGGAAGTAGCAAGTTATTATATTGATCCATCTGTTCATGTGATTGGAGTAACTGGTTCTAATGGAAAAACAACTACTGTTACAATTCTATATGAATTTATGAAAGAACAAGGACTACCAGTTCATTTAGCAGGTAATATTGGAACTCCTCTTTGTGAAATTGTAGAAGATATTAAGCCAGGTGATTACCTTGTTTTAGAAGTATCAGATCATCAATTATATGATCTATATCACTTTAAAACAAATGTCAGTGTTGTTACAAACCTAAGTGAAGTTCATCTAGACTTTAATGGAACATTTGAAAATTATCTAAATACAAAAAAGCGTATTTTTCAAAACCATACGAAAGAGGATATGGCTATTTTAAATTTAGATAATCAGTTTGTGATGGATATTTCTAAAGAGATTCCATCCATGAAAGTCTTCTTTTCTAGTATGAATCAAAAAGCAGATGCTTATGTGAAAGATCAATATATTTATGTTCATAATGAACCATTTATTGAATTATCAGATATTCGTGTGCAAGGTATGCATAATTATGAGAATATCATGTGTGCGATACTTGCAACCATTCCATTTGGGGTAACCAAAGAAACAATTCATAGAGTATTAAATAACTTTGGTGGTGTAGAACACCGTTTAGAATTTGTTGATAAGATTGAAGATAAAATCTTTTATAACGATTCAAAATCAACGAATAACGAGGCAACGATGACCGCTTTAAATTCATTTGAACAACCAATTGTTCTAATATTAGGCGGATTAGATCGTGGACAAGATTTTCACGAATTAGATGATGCCATGAAACATGTACGAGTTGTTGTTGCCTTAGGTGAAACCAAAGAAAAAATTCAATCTTACTGTCAAGAGATCCATAAAGACTGTGTATTAGTAAATACGATTGAAGAAGCTGTACATGCAGGCTTTGATCTTGCTAGCCCACAAGATATTATTTTACTTTCTCCAGCTTGTGCATCTTGGGATATGTTCCCATCATTTGAAGCAAGAGGAGAAGAATTTAAAAAACAAATAGAAATTTTAAAAAAGGAGCGAGAAAATGTCAAAAATTAAAGATGTAATAGGTCGTGAAATATTAGACTCTAGAGGAAATCCAACTGTAGAAGTGGATGTAATTTTAGAAAACGGTGTGATGGGTCGTGCTGCAGTACCATCTGGAGCTTCGACAGGAGTTCGTGAAGCTCTCGAGTTACGTGATAAAGATCCTAATCGATATATGGGTAAAGGTGTATTAAAAGCAGTAGAGCATGTCAATCAGGAATTAAGAGAAATTGTTGTTGGTATGGATGCAGATGATATAAGATCTGTTGATTATAAAATGATTGAAGAAGATGGAACAGAAAATAAAAGTCGTTTTGGAGCCAATGCGATTCTTGGTGTTTCTCTTGCAACATTAAAAGCTGCTGCCAATGATCATAATATGCCATTATTTCAATACGTTGGCACTGGAACTACATTACCAGTTCCAATGATGAATATTATCAATGGGGGAGCTCATGCTGATAACTTATTAGACTTTCAAGAATTTATGATTATTCCAAATAGAGATACGATCAAAGAAAGAGTTCGTGTTGGTTCTGAAGTATTTCACTCATTAAAGAAAGTATTAAATGAACATGGTTATCATACTGGTGTAGGTGATGAAGGAGGATTTGCTCCTGATTTAAAGAGTAATCAAGAAGGATTTGAATATATTATAGAAGCAATTGAAAAAGCAGGCTATCAGCCTGGTACGGATGTTTCTTTAGCGATTGATGTTGCTGCTAGTGAATTTTATCAAGATGGAAAATATGTTTTAGCAGGTGAAAATAGAACATTAACAACGGATGAATTAATCGATTTTTATGAAGAATTAGTAAATAAATATCCAATTATCTCAATCGAAGATCCAGTCGATGAGAATGACTGGGAAGGATTTACGAAAATCACAGAACGTCTTGGTCATAAAATCCAATTAGTTGGAGATGATTTATTTGTAACTAATAAAAAATGTTTACAAATGGGAATTGATAAGAAAGCAGGAAATGCCATCTTATTAAAAGTAAATCAAATTGGTACTTATACAGAAACATTAGAAACAATTGAACTTGCTCGTGAACATGGGTATAAAACAATTATTTCTCATCGTAGTGGAGAAACAGAAGATACAACGATTGCTGATTTAGCAGTTGGTCTTAATTTAGGACAAATAAAAACAGGATCTATGTCTAGAACAGATCGTATTTGTAAATATAATCAGTTAATTCGTATAGAAGAAGCACTAGAAAAATAGAGCTTCTTTTTGTATAATAAAAAAAGGAGGTGGAATATGTATATAGAAGTGATTGTGGAACTAAGCGCAAAAGCAGTTGATAAAACATTTACGTATCATGTTCCACCTATGTTAGAACAAGAAATAGAAATTGGAAAAAGAGTACTTGTTCCTTTTGGTAGACAACAATTAGAAGGCTTTATTTTAAATATCACAAGAGAAGAAGTGTGTGATTATCCAGTAAAAGATATTTTAAAAGTCATTGATGAACATGCGGTATTAAATCAAGAACTATTAAAGTTAGGTAAATATATGCAGAAAAAAACACTTTCTAGTTTAGTTAGTTGTTATCAGACGATGTTACCAAGGGCTTTAAAAGCTCATAAGAATACGAAAGTATCTAAAAAATATGAAACATATTATCAATTAGTAGATCAAACTTATGTAGGAAATGAAAAACAACAAGCAATTATTTCTTTACTAAAAGAAAAAACAATGGTATTAAAAAAAGAATTAACACAAATATCATCATCTTCATTACAGACCTTAGAAAAAAAGGGAGTTGTTCAAAGTGTAAAAAGAGAAGTGTATCGATTAAAGTTAAAAGAACATACAATGGATGATAAAGTAATTTTAACAGAAGAACAAAAAGCTGTGATAGATAGGGTACTTGCGAAAGAAAGTCAGTTTTCTCCTTTTTTATTACATGGTGTGACTGGTAGTGGGAAAACGGAAGTATATATGCGTTTCATAGAACATGTAACAAAACAGGGAAAAGAAGCAATTGTATTAGTTCCTGAGATTAGTTTAACACCTCAAATGGTAGAACGTTTTCGTAATCGTTTTGGAAATCAGATTGCTATTTTACATAGTCGATTATCTTTAGGGGAAAAATATGATGAATGGCGTAAGATTGAAAGAAGAGAAGTATCGATTGTGATAGGGGCTAGAAGTGCTATTTTTGCGCCCTTTACGAATCTAGGAATGATTATTATTGATGAAGAACATTCCACGACGTATAAGCAGGAAAATATGCCTAAATATCATGCTATTGATATGGCTTTATATCGTGCAAAAACATATCATTGTCCGATTGTTCTCGGAAGTGCAACCCCATCTTTAGAAAGCTATACAAGAGCAAAATTAGGTATCTATGAATTATTAGAAATGAAACATCGAATTAATCATACATTTCCAACAATACATTTTGTCGATATGAAAAAAGAAATAAAAAAAGGATATCCTATCTTATCACATTTATTAGAAGAAAAAATAAAACAGTGTTTAGAAAAAAAAGAGCAAATTATTTTACTTCTTAATAAACGAGGCTATTCAAGAGTGGTTACATGTAAAAATTGTGGGGAAGTAGATATGTGTCCTAATTGTGATATTCCATTAATCTATCATAAAGAACTACATAATATGCAATGTCATTATTGTGGTTATCATAAACCAGTATGGAAGATATGTCCCAATTGTAAAGGAGATTCTTTTCAAACCTTTGGCATGGGAACAGAGCGTTTAGAAGAATATGTGAAAAAAACATTTCCTATGGCTAATATATTACGTATGGATGTAGATACAACTACTAAAAAAGGAAGCCATGAGAAAATGATTCAAGCCTTTTCTGAACATCAATATGATATTTTAATCGGTACCCAAATGATTGCCAAAGGATTAGATTTTCCTAATGTTACTTTAGTTGGTGTATTAGAAAGTGATAATTCTTTAAATATTCCTGATTTTAGAAGTGCTGAAAGAACCTTTCAATTATTAAATCAAGTATCAGGAAGAGCAGGAAGAGCAGATAAATTAGGAGAGGTTCTTCTGCAAGGCTTTCAATTAGATCATTATAGTATCTTATATGCAAGTAAACATGATTATCAAGGATTTTATCAAGTAGAAATGCATATTCGCAAGAAATTAAACTATCCTCCCTATACGAATTTATCATTCATTCAACTAAAAGGAAAAGATGATCAATATTTATTAAAAGAAGCAAATAAAATAAAAGACTATTTACAAAAAGATCATACCTTACAAATATTAGGACCTAGTTTTTCTAATATCCCAAAGATTAATCAAGTCTATACCATTCAATTAATCATAAAATATAAAAAATCACCACAACTTATTTCTAAATTAAAATTTTTACAAGAACAATATATGATAGAAAAAAAATGTAAACTAGAAATTGACCTAAATCCAATTCGTGTCTAAACTATTCACAAAACAAAAATTTTCTTATATAATAGATAATAAGGAATATAAAACAATCATTGATAAGTAGAACATAAGAAGAACATGGAGTAGATATCATATGATAAATTCTCTCTTCACAACTTCTTATTATCTACTTTGTAGAATAATAAATTGTTTTATATTCCTTTTTCTATGAAAAATGTGTTAAAATAAATTTGGTGATACTATGAATATAGAAAATATAGATGTAAAAGAAAATATCAATATTGTATTTATGGGAACTCCAGAATTTAGTGTTCCAATTTTAGAAGGATTAATTGCAAACTACCATGTTCGTGGTATTGTAACCCAACCAGATAAAGCAGTAGGAAGAAAACAAGAAATCAGAAAAACACCCGTGAAATTAGTAGGGGAAAAACATACGATTTTAGTCATTCAACCAGAGAAAATAAGAGAAGATTATGGAGAGGTATTATCTTTAAAACCAGATTTAATTATTACATGTGCTTATGGTCAAATTTTACCAAGAGAGTTACTTGTATATCCTAAATATGGTTGTATTAATGTGCATGCTTCTTTACTTCCAAAACTAAGAGGAGGAGCACCGATTCATCGTGCTATATTAAATGGAATGTCTAAAACTGGGATAACGATCATGTATATGAGCGAAGGAATGGATGAAGGAGATATTATATCTCAACGTGAAATTGAAATCACAGAAACAGATACAGCAAGTACTTTACATGATAAATTAAGTTTATTAGGAAGAGATTTATTATTAGATACATTACCATCTATTTTAGATGGTACATCAACACGTATACCACAAGATAATAGTCAAGCAACATATGGGTTTAATATCAAACCAGAAGATGAGAAAATTAACTTTAGTCATACCATGAGACAAATTTATAATCAAGTGAGAGGATTAAATGATTTTCCTGGTGCTTATTGTATTTATGAAGGAAAACGTTTAAAAGTATGGGAATGTATTGAATCCTATAACACATATCCACAATTATTAGATGGGACTATTACAAAGTTATATGATCATGGATTTGGTGTTAAAGTAAGCAATGGTGAAATTATTTTCACTGTCGTTCAACCAGACGGAAAGAAAAGAATGGATGCAAAAAGCTATGCCAATGGACAAATGAGTCATAGTAATTTTGTTGGTAAAATATTAAGTTGAGGGGTATTATGAAAAAGAAAAAAATAGAAGTAGAAAAACAAATAAAAACGGAAGAAGAACAATATCAAGAACAATTAAAACAAATGGAAGAAGACGAAAAATTTTCTTTTTGGAAATTATTAAAAGAAGCGTGGTCTAATAAACGTTATCGAGCTATGATTATACTAGTTTTTTGGTTTATATTTTTATTTATTGTTGCTGGAGGATTAAGACAAGCTCCAGAACAAACACCATTAAAAAAAGTAGAACAAGAAAAGAAAAGTTCTTTACAAATTTATCGTGATATGGATAATTATGAATTTACAACCAATCTTACCTTTGCAGATATTACGACGAATCAATTACAAACAAGAGAATTAGTTGGTAAACGTTATAGATATCAAGAAGAATTTGAAAATAAATTAGATCAAACAAATTATTTTATCGATAATGGAATTGTTTATAAAAAAAGTGAAGGAAGATTAGAAACATCACAAGAAGAATTTATTGAAATGACATTAAAACCTGATATGACATATCGTATGTTAGAAGATGCTACATTAGAAGCTACAACCAATTATAAAGATGGAAGTATTTTAAAAACATATACTATCAATTTAAAGAAATTTATTGCCATTTATCATAGTAGTCATAGTAATGCAAAAGGTAAAATTACAATTACTACCAAAGAAAAAGATAATCAAATCACAGAAGTGACATACGATTTATTATCATTTATGAATCATCAAGAAGCGAAGTATAGTGCCTATGGTATTGCAATCACATATAAAAATATTGGCAAAGTAGATAGTATTCATTTGCAATAATACTTGAAATGTTTGTAAAAATATGATATCTTATTAAAGACACAAAGGAGCGAAGAATATGGAAATTGCTATTTTAATTGTATCAATTTTATTAATTGCGATTGTCCTTTTACAAAGTGGTAAAGCTGAGGATGCTGCTCAGATTATGACTGGTGGAAGTGAGAATCTAT
>CALVKP010000050.1 GCA_944332735.1 uncultured Bacilli bacterium
GATGTTTCACAGATGTGCTCTTTAGCGGATTTTTAGCCCCGCCTTCCTAATAAAAGAAGTTGACTAGAATAATGCGCCATCTTGGTAGAATTCTATCATAAACTACCCTATTTGTCAATTTATACTAGTATATGTATAAAACTGAAAAAAGTGATTAATTTCTTAAATTATCACTCACTAATTCTATCTCATCTGTTAAATAACGAATACGTTCCATAATTCTTCTTGCTTTGACGATATCTACTTTATTTTTAGAAATACTAAAGTGTTCTTCTAACTCCTCATAATTTAAATTAGAAGTAAAGAAAGTAGCTAATTTATGATCCATACGATATTGTAATAATGGCATTAATACATCATCCCTACCCCATGGAGTTGTATTCTCAGCACCAATATCATCAATTAATAAAAGTGGTACTTTCTTTAGTTTTTCTAAATTTTCAGAAAACTCAGAAGGATATAAACCACGATTATGATTTAAATATTCGGGCCAAAATATAATCGCACATTGATAATTTTTCTTAGCAAGTTCGTGAAATAAAGCTGCTAAAATATAGCTTTTTCCACTTCCAAATGAGCCATGTAAAAATAAACCCTTTTGATGAGAATCTTTCTCAAATTTTTTTAAAAACTGTTGTTCCCATTTAAAAATAGGGATACGTTTTGGATCTTTTTTATAATCTTTCATAGAAGCGTGTAATAATTCATCACTCACATGATATAGATACATATTTTTTAAGTATTGATCTTCTTTTTGTTTTCTCTTATATTTTTTACAAGCTTTATAACCAAATTCTAACCCATTTCCATTTTTCATAGGTAAATAACAATGTCCCATAATCTTATTAGGACAAGATAGTAAACTTTTACAATTTTTACAATGTTCATACTCTAAAGCACTATCTTGTAAAGAAGAAGTATAACTTCTTAAAATATTAGCATCCATCTGTAATTTAGAAACCAATTCTTGAAAAGTAGGATTTCCAAGCGCTTGATTAAATTCTTTATCTAAAACACGATCTAAGTTTTTAATTTGTTTATTCGGTATTACTTCTGTGACTGTTTTCATGTCATCACCTCTATTCAAATTGTTTTAAAAATTCATCCATTTCTTTCATTTCTTCTGGGGTAGCTAGTTCTATTTGTGGTGTTTCATCAAACCATTTTGGCTTTTTCACAATTTGTTTTGTTGTTTTAGGAGTACTTTCTTTTCTCTGTTTTTCTTTAATACATTGATTCATTGCATCTTCTACTGTTTCAATATGTTCTCTACACCACTGTCCCGCAATAGTTTCTATGAATGCTCTTGTCAATTTATTATGATTTATTTTTAATACATAATCAATTAAAACATTGACTACACCAGGATTTAATTTTAAATCAACTAATAAATATTCCAGTATCATTAAGTCTTGCTTTGTCGGTTCTATTCCACCATACTTGAGAGCTAAAAAATCATGTGGTGTTGTAGTTTCAAATTGATATATGAGTTTTGCTTTTTTACTCATTGGGACATGTTGACTCATTCGCTTTGCTTCCGGTTCGTTTTTATATACTAACGTTGGCATTTTTCCTCTGTTTTCAAAACGATAAAAGTTTCTAGCTTGATTTTTTAATAATTCTTTATCTATCATTTTCTTCTCATTCATAGAATTCATTAAAATACGTAACAGAGATTCATCATCAAAATCATAAATAAAAGATAGCTTATAAATAAAATCTTTCATATCTCTCGTGACACTTGATATTTGAAAATAATCTTCTGGTATCATAGATAAGACATGGTCTAAGTCTATTTTAGAAGTTAGTTCTAATTGTCTTTTTTCTCTTTGTTTTAAATTATCTTCTTCATTAATCTGATAAGACGATATACTTTCAAATACATCACTAAATTTACAAGTGATATCTTTATATTCTTGTAGTGGTAATTTAGGAATTTGATAACGTTCAATTAATTTCTCATATTCTTTTATACCAACATTATTTTGTAAAGTAGTATTTAAAATCGGATTACTAAAAAATTCTTTACTGGATAAGGGAGCATATAGTTGATAAATATAATGATTGATATGATCTTCTTTAAAATAGGTTTTTAAAAGACCAATTGCTTCTAATTTATTACGGGCTACTTCAATCTCTGAGAGTTTTACTCCCATATTAGCAATCAATTGATGGTGAGTCCATTCTACAGAAATGCATTCACTTCCGTCTAGATAAGACCATAAGCTAAAGTAAAGACTAATTGACATAGCACCGACAATTGGTTGATATAAACTTGTAAGTAGTTTATGATCTTCATTTGATAAAATGGTTTTTGATGTTACAATATAAGTATCTGCAGGCATTAATATTTTCTTATCCATATGCATCACCACTAGTAATAGTTTAACACAAAAATACATAGAATAGAAATGATTTTCTTTAAAATACTTGTTTTTATCTTTTTGGTTTGATATAATGAATTTGTCTTAACAAGCCGACTTAGCTCAGTTGGTAGAGCAACGCACTCGTAACGCGTAGGTCGTAGGTTCAAGTCCTTCAGTCGGCACCATAAGTATTATCATCACACACCTGTGTGGTGTTTTTCATATCTTTTGCGAAAGTGGCGAAATTGGTAGACGCGCAGGCTTCAGGCGCTTGTAGATAATTCTGTGTGGGTTCGAGTCCCATCTTTCGCACCAATAAAAACAAAGTTCAAAATATGAACTTTTATATAAAATGGTTGATTTAATTTTTATAATTATAATTGACTTTTAAAGTATTTTTGCTATAATACACCTTACTAAGGGAGATGATTTACTTGAAACAATATTATCAGGGAAATATGAAAATTTTAAGTTATGGGTTTGATAATATCAATGAAGAAAAAGAAAATGAAAGTGTAATTATATACCGTACACGTTTAGGAAAATGGATACGTGTTGATAATGGAGAAGTCTTATTTACTTTAAGTGATGCATATGATTTTTTAGATTATGCGACACAGCAGAATAATAACAAAACACCTAACAGATTTATTTGCTCTTATATTGATGAAGATTCTATTGTTCCTATTTCTATGACAAAACAAACGGCAAAAACTTTAAGAAAACAATATCAACAAAGAAAAATGAATCAATAAAAGCACAATCTCAAAATTGTGCTTTTTTTGAAAGATAATTTTTGTTATTTCATTTTTTTATCAGAACGATGTAATTGAATTTCAGTTAATTTTTGCTGTAATGTATCAATGGATATATTTTGATACTGTAATGTATTAACTTTTTCGGTAATAGAAGAAAGTTCAATATAAACTTGATTCATTCTTTTAAAATCATGAATGTATTTTAATAACCAATTTATTTGATAAACAGTAAGTGTTTCTAAATTCTCAGGGATGTATAAAATACCATTTGAATTTTTAATTAAATAAGGATGTGTTTGATATTCATTTAATGATATTAAAGAATGATTTAAAAATAAAATAGCTCCTTTTCTAATTAAATAATATTCGTATTTGGATTGGTCATCTTGAAAGTTAGATACAAGTAATGAATATTCTTCCGGGTACATATTTTGAATTGCTTTTTTTATTCCATCACGGTGATATTCTTCACTGAAAATAACAGGATCTTCCAATTCTGGAAATAAGATAAATCCACGTTCTGGAATTAATACTGGAACAGTATACTCTTTATTTTGCTGGTTATTTTTCATTAACTCTTTCTTTAAATATTGTAATTTTTCTTTTAAACTCATTTTACTTCTCCTTATAAATACGTGGTACTCTTTTACTAATGCTACATAAAACTTCATGTGGTACAGTGTGAAGATAATGAGCAATTTCATTGATATGATCTACATCTTTTATAACAATTACTTCATCATGTTCTTTTACCTGATCATCTACATAAACAAATAACATATCCATACAAATATTACCTACAATTGGGTACTTCTTACCATGAATATAAACATATCGACCACGATTAGCTCTTGTAATGCCATCCGCATAACCAATTGCAACAACCGCAATTTTCTCATTATCCTCTTTAGCTTGATATAAGCCATCATAACCAACGGTATTCCCTTTTTGGAGGGTTTGAATTTGTAATACTTCACTTATCACTGTAAATGTAGATGCGAGTGATATATTTTTATCTTGTGAAAAACCATACATCATAATTCCAAAACGACAACCATTTACATAAGGAAGTTTTGGATAAAGTGCTGTCGCATCACTAGCAGTAATATGGACAATTGGTATTTCATTTAAAGGAATATCTTTTGTAAGAGATTCAAACATCTGAAATTGTTTTTCAGTCGTTTCTTTATTACTCGCATGAAATATATGAGTATATATTCCCTCTACTTGTATTCTTTTATCCTTTTTTAACATCTGATAACATATATTAATTTCTTCTTTATTAGAAAATCCTAAACGATTCATTCCAGTATTTAACTTCATATGAACTTTTAATAGTGAAAATGATTGTTTTAATATATCTTTTAAATCATCAAGATTATCAATTGTAATTGTAATATGATTTTGATCTGCAATTGAAATAAATTCTGTAGCAATAGGTTCTAAACATAAAATGGGAATATCAGAAAAATGTTTTCTTACTTCTAATGCTTCATCTAAGGAAGATACAGCTAAATAATTACATCCTCCATCAAGGATAGCTTGAATTGGTTTTTCTCCATAATGTCCATAACTATCTGCTTTTACAACACCAAAATAATATTGATAAAAAGGATATGCTTGTTTCATTTTTCTAACGTTTTCACGAATATGATTTAAATGAACAATCACTTGTGTATTTCGATACATACAATCGCCTCTTCTACATTATATCACGTGCCAATAAAAAGAAGAACAAAATCACATATAATTTATTCTACGATCTTCTATTTAAGAGTAAATTGCTATTAAAAAAAGAATAGTATCTACTATTCTAATATTCTTTGGTAACCCGTATGGGTTTCGAACCCATGAATACCACCTTGAGAGGGTGGCGTGTTAAACCACTTCACCAACGGGTCATTTCAAATCAACAATATTAGTTTAACATAGTTCTATTATTTCTGCAACACCAAATAAAAAGAATGTTAAAAAACATTCTATAATTTTTTAGGATCATAATCAGGATATGTTCTTAATATTTCTTCAAATGTATTTGATGGAACATGATCTTCTTTTAAATATCGTAACATATCATAATAATCGTACATAACGGTATGATCTTCCATATTTCTAATTGCCTCATTACGCCCCATCCCGTAGTGAAATTTTATTGTATAATCATCTTGATAAGTTAAATCTAATTGATAATAATCACCAAACTCATCTAATATTTCTGAATAAGGACTATTCATTCCATGTATTTGATCAAAATAACCAATCATATAAGCTTGACGAGCTGCCATATTAATTAAATTTATTTTATCTTGTTTCATACTACCACTTCCTAAAGTACTGTTATACTATCATATTTTTTTATAAATGTCCAATCGTTTTAATATTCTTGCTTTGGTTAATATTTGTAATAATTCATAAATATCTGGTGTTTCTAAACTACAAAATAGAAATACTCGAATCATTTCACAAAAATCACCAACATGACCTTTATATTTACCTGGATTATGTAAATATTCTTTTACTGTTCTTGCATATTGATATTTTTCTATATATTCTTTTAATTTCTCATACCATACCTCTTTTGTATCCTGTACATCATATATTTCTTTAAAATAACAAGTTACCAAAGATAAATCATATTCTTCTTTGATTAGTGCTCGTGGCATCTGTTTATCTTCAAAATAATAAGTATCATACATATACCATGTATGCTTTTTAATATCTTGATAGGTTGCGAAATCTTTACGTGGTTTTTTACCTGTTCTTTCCACATTTAAAATACGGATTGTATCAATCGCATCTGCCGTTATAGTTTGATAAAAAGAAGGATCCTTTTCACGATAAAATGGAAGAATTTCTTGATATAGTGCTTCTGCTGTTAAACGACTCATGTAAGTTCTTGATAAAAATAACAACTTTGTTAAATCAAATAAACTCCCTCCTACACTCATTTTCTTCCATGTAAAATTAAAATCTAATATACTTGCTGGTTGATTACTTAAATAATAATCTTCAAAAGAAGTATTTAATAGAGTTGCTAAATAGATTTTAATTGCATTCGTAGGAATCCCCTCTTCTTGATAAAAAGACATAGAACATTCTTTATCATATCTTTTAGAGAGCTTACGTACATGTTCTCCTATTTTTTTTGTAAGAGGAGCAATATGAGCATACTTCGGTGGTTTCACTCCTAATAAACGAAATAATTGTAAATGAACAGGAACACTAGACAACCATTCATCTCCTCTTACAACATGGGTTGTTCTCATTAAATAATCATCTACCACATGAGCAAAATGATAAGTAGGAAGTCCATCTTGTTTTAATAAAACAATATCCATATCATTCGATGGTAATAAAATTTTACCCTTAATACAATCTTTAAATTCAAACTTATCTTCAAAATTACCATTCGCTTTTAAACGAATTACATAACTATCTTTATTTTCTAAATGTTTTTGAATGTCTTCAAGTGACAAATCTCTTCCCTTCGCATACTTTCCATAATAACCAATTCTTTTCTTTTCCTTTTCTTGTAATTTACGTAATTGTTCTAATTCTTTTTTTGATTCAAACGCTGGATATGCATATCCTTTTAATATTAAATCATAAACAAAAGCCTCATATATTTCTTTTCTTTCTGACTGAATATACGGTCCATACTTACCACCAATGGTTGGTCCTTCATCAAATAAAATATCTTCTTTTTTTAAATCTGAAATAATGTTTTCAATCCCATTTTCTACTTCTCTTTTTTGATCTGTATCTTCAATTCGAAGATAGAATATCCCCTTACTTTGATGTGCATACACATATGAAACAAAACTCGCATATAAACTTCCCATATGAATAAATCCTGTAGGACTCGGTGCGAAACGAGTTACCATAGCTTTCTCATCTAATTCTCTTTTGGGATACATTTCTTCATAATAAGATCTTGTATGCTTTAAATGGGGAAATAATAAAGTTGCTAGTTTTTGATTATCCATAACGTTCTCCTTTATAAAAAAAGCAACATAAATGTTGCGAATCTCTTATTGGCTGCCCCAGTTAGATTCGAACTAACGAAATGTCGGAGTCAGAGTCCGATGCCTTACCGCTTGGCTATGGGGCAATCACAATTACATTATA
>CALVKP010000051.1 GCA_944332735.1 uncultured Bacilli bacterium
GCCATTCCAATCAAAGGAATATCTTCAATACTATCCATGATAAAACTAAGCGTTCGACTCTGTTCTACATAAGACTGTACTTCTTTTTTTTCTACTGTATCCCCTATTTTATTAGAATAAGCGTAAAGAGCAAGATCAAATAATGGAAATGAAAACTTATAATCTTTTTCCAATTTTGTTTTCATAAATTGTAAAGAAGTTTTCATATCCTGACTCGTTTCAAAGTCATAGTGCAAATAATATGGGTTTTTCTCTTTTTCGTTTAATTCTTCCTGTAATTTTCTTAAAAGTGTACTTTTCCCAATTCCCCCAACACCATAATAAGTAATTACATAGATATCATCGACATCTGGCAATTGTTGTTTTAATGCATCATATTTATCAAAAAATACTTGTCGTGGTTGTTCACGATCTGTAAATTTACGAGTAGCACGTACAATCTCTTGTTTTCTCATAATTTTTTTAGCCATCTTGATTCCTCACTTTTCCTTATTATAACATAATTACAAAAAAACACTTTATATAAAGTGCCTTATTTTAAATAGTAATGACGAATTGGTGTGAAATCATCATTTAATTCATAACAAATTGGATTTCCTGTTTCAATTTCTAAGTTCATTACTTCTTCATCACTCATGTGATCTAAATATTTCATGAGCCCTCTTAAACTATTCCCATGGGCAACAATAATAATTTTTCTACCCTGTTCTAATTCCTTTTTGATATCAGTATTCCAATAAATAATAACACGATGAATGGTATCGATTAAATTTTCAGTTGTCGGTAATTCTTCTTCTGTTAAATCTTTATATTTTGGATCGTGTCCTGGATAACGTTCATCTTCTTTGGTTAAAGCAGGTGGTCTTACATCCGCACTACGTCTCCATAACTTTACTTGTTCTTCTCCGTATTTCTTTTTTGTATCATCTTTATTAAGTCCTTGTAAAGCTCCATAGTGTCTTTCATTTAAGCGCCAACTGTGACGAATTTCAATATTGCTTAAATTCATTTCTTTTAAAATATAATCTAGTGTATCTTCAGCTCTTTTTAAAACAGAAGTGAAGGCTAAATCAAATGTAAATCCTTGTTCTTTTAACACCATTCCTGCTTCTTGGGCTTCTTTTACACCTTGCTCTGATAATGGGACATCTGTCCATCCCGTAAAGCGATTTTCTAAGTTCCAAATACTTTGTCCATGTCTTACTAATACTAATTTTATCATTCTATTCCTTCTTTCTATTTGATATGTTTTAAACGCAGTGCATTAAAAATCACGGTTAAACTACTCAGTGTCATAGCAATTCCTGCAAACATTGGATTCATAATTATACCAACTGGTTTTAATAATCCAATCGCAATTGGAATCATCAATATATTATAGAAAAATGCCCAAAATAAATTTTGTTTGATATTGTGATATGTTTGTTTACTAATTTTTAAAAGTGTTACCAGTCCTTGTAAATCATCTCTCATTAAAATCACATCTGCAGAATTCATAGCAATATCTGTACCACTATGAATACTAACCCCAATTGTTGCGGCACTTAAAGATGGTGCATCATTAATCCCGTCTCCTACCATCATTACTTTTTCGTTCTTTTCTTTCCACGTGCGAATCATTTCTGTTTTCTCTTTTGGCATAACACCTGCAATCACATGGGTAATTCCCAACTTCTTGGCAATCACCGAAGCTGTTACTTGATCATCACCAGTTAACATGACAACTTTTTTTCCATAGTTTTTTAATGTCTGAACGGTATCTTTTGCATCCTCACGTACGATATCTGATACCCCAAATAAAGCAACCACTTCATGATTGATAAATACATATATTAGGCTATTTCCTTCCATCGTCCATGCTTCTTTTTCTGGTTTATATTTCTCTTCTATTTTTAATTTAGAAAATAGTTTTTGATTTCCAACATAGATTTCTTTTCCATCAATCACACCATATAATCCAATTCCTGCGATATTTTGAAAACTTTCTACTACTTTTTTCTTTAACTTTTTCTGTTCTAACTCTAAAAGAAAGGCATTACGAATCGGATGAGTGGATTTTTCTTCTAAGCTTCCAACCATGGAAAGAAGTTCTTGTTCATCCATATTGGTAACCCTATGAGAAATACGTAAATTTCCATAAGTTAATGTTCCTGTTTTGTCAAAGACAATCTTATCTACTTTGTGAGCATTTTCTAATGTTTCACTCGTTTTAATCAAAATCCCTTGTTTGGCGCTTGTGCCCATACTAACAACAATCGCAAGTGGCGTTGCCAGTCCTAAAGCACATGGACAAGCGACAACTAACACAGTTACAAAAGAAATAACGGCTTCAGAAAGTGGAAAGCCAAGTAGTAAATAACCAAATAGTGTTACTATGGCGATCATGATAATAGTTGGTACAAAATAACTACTAATCGTATCAGCAATGCGCGCAATGGGAGCTTTGGTATTGGTTGCATCGATCACTAAGTTGACAATTTCTGATATCGTAGAATCTTTCCCAATCCGTTTTGCTTCATATTCTAAATATCCATCATAGTTCATACTTCCAGCCACAACAGAGCTTCCTTGTTCTTTTGTGACTGGTTTTGATTCTCCTGTCACAAATGATTCATCGACATGAGATTTACCTTTTATAACAATGCCATCAACAGCTAATTTCATTCCTGGTTTAACAATTAAGATATCGCCTACATTTACTTCATCAATCGTTACTTCTTTCTCCCCTTGTTCTGTTAAAAGTATTGCTTTTTCAGGTGTAATTTGAACTAATTCTTGAATCGCTTCTTTGGTTTTGGCTTTACTTTTCTCATCTAATAATCGCCCCATTTTGACAAAGAAAATAACGATAGCAGATGATTCAAAATCAAGATGATGAACTGCACTCATGTTTCCTAAAAACACTTGTAATAAGCTATAACAGCTATATAAAAAGCTACTAAAAACGCCAATTGTTACCAAGGTATCCATGTTTGGAGTACGATAAATTAAATTTTTAATACCACTTTGAAATAAATCTTTTCCATAACATAGAAATGGAATAGTAAGTAATAATAAAGCAATTCCATATACTTTCGGATAGGAAGCAATATTCAAGTATGTTATAGTTGGTAGCCCAATCATTGGAGCCATAGAAATATATAAAAGAATGAGTGCTAGAATTAAGAAAATATAAAATGATTTAGGAATTTTCTGTTCTTTCTCTTCTTTTTTTGGATCATAGACTCCTAAACTTTCAAATCCAGAATCTTTTACCATCTGTTCAATATCAGAAACAGATAGTGTATCATCATATACAATCTTAGCTTGAGCGAGTACTAAATTAACAATCGCACTCTCTATTTTATCTTGTTTATTTAAATATTTTTCTAAACCGTTAGAACAAGCACTACAACTCATTCCTCCAATTTTCAAAATAACTTGTTTCATGATCTCACCTACTATTAGTATAGCAAAAAAAAGAAAGAATTTAAAACTTTTCTTTGTCTATCGTACTTTTGGATGCTTTTTATATTAATGTGATATCCAAATAAAAAAAATTGACTCAGGGCTTCGAAAGTTTCCTGAGTACCAATCAGTATGAATAGAATCAAAAGCGTTATTCTATTACGCATTTTTTTATTTTTTTCATTTTTGCGTAATAGAAATATGTTCTTTTTATTGACTCAACCAGTTTGCAATATCAACAATATGAACTCCTTCATATTGGTAATTATCGTGTTTTGTGCGGGCAATCACCATTTTAGGATAGGCATCTTCAATTTGTAATAAAGGGGTAA